>CANQXA010000007.1 GCA_947627765.1 uncultured Clostridia bacterium | reverse complement strand
AAAAGGCGTGGCTTCACGCCACGCCTAATTCTCTTTGAGCGGCGACTTACCTAAATTCCCTATGGGAACTACGGTAACCCCGTTACCTTTTCTTTTACAAAAGAGGCGGGGATTGACCCCGCCGATGATAGACCACTAAATTGAAAGCTGATTGGTCTAAATTTTCATAAAACTATCATGCGGTAGAGATGTCTCCACTTCGGTCGACATGACATTTGGGAAGGATGTTTCGTTTCCCGTCTCCCGAAAAGAGGTTAAAGCAGTTTTATTTTCTTCCAAGTTTCGTCGATCGGCAATTTTGCGCCCTCAAATTTCGGCCACGCGTTGACGCCGTCACCCGTTTTCCGCGGAATGATGTGAATATGGAAGTGAGGGACGGACTGCCCCGCGCTCTCGCCGCTTGCATTCAAGAGGTTCACGCCGTCGTAACCGCAGTCCTCCACGAGATGATTGGAAACTTCCTTCACCGCAAGCATGAGGTCGCGGAGGGAGGTTTCGTCGCAGTCAAGAATGTTTTTGCAATGCTCTTTCGGCACGGCGAGCAGATGTCCGTCCACGTCGCCCGCAACGTCCATAAACACCAAACTATGCGCGGTTTCATAGACTTTTCTGCTCGGCACTTCGCCGCTTATAATCTTACAAAAAATACAATCCATGGTGTTCTCCGGTCAATAAAAACTCCTTTTTCTCAAATTATAGAAATGAAAGTAAAATTTGTCAAGAACTCGGCTTAACCAAACTTGCCTTTTTCCTTGGCGCATTCATTATCTTTCCATAATCAATTCGTAATCTTTTCTCCCTGCGATTTTCGTTCCGAATAAGATTTTTGGGATCTAATTTTGATAAAGAATTGAAAACGGCGCTTGAACAAATTTTCGGTGTTCAAATGCTATCACGCCTCTCGCCCGAGAGGGGATTTCAGGAATTTTCGGAAAACGCTTTACACCGCGCGCGAATTGTTATATAATGAACGCATAGGTATTTGTATGCGCAGTCTTCGGGATAGTTGGAAGTATATCTTCAAAAATCTATGGTTTGTCCTGCCCTTTGCGGTCCTGCCCGCCGTATTTTTGGCGTTGTCGCTTGATTATACGGCGATTTATTCCTTTATGCACGGGTTCTTTTCGGGAGAGCCCCGTTTTGGGTTTATCGAATACTTCCGCGTATGGAGTTTCATCCGCATCGACAGCTGGCTGGGCGGGATCTACACCGTGTTTGCGTTCGTGAGCATCCTATTTTGCTCCGCGCTCATGCTCGCCTTTGTGGAAAAGCATATGCGCATCGGGAAGCGTTCCCTCTCGGGGGTCGCCTCGGGGCTCAAAAACGTTCTCTTTTCGGCTTTTCTCATTACGCTCGTCTACACCGCCCTCTATGAGATCTGGGCGATCATCTTCTCGGCGGTGATCTTTATGGTCTCGAGCATCCATGTGACGGCGCTCGTCTATGTGCTGTTCATCGCCGCCTTTTTGCTCTTCACCTACGGGCTTCTCTACGTCGTCACCGTGTTCTACCTCTGGCTCCCGTGCCGCCAAATGACGGGTTTCGGGCCCTACAACGCCTTTCTCTATTCCTACCGTCTGATGGTGGGGATCCGCTGGGAATTGGTGCTCTCCTACCTCATTTCCTTCGTGGCGGCCCTGCTTCTGCTCGGCGCCGCCTCCTTTGCGCCCGAAGCGGTGTTCCGCATTGTGGCGATCGTCGTCTACGTTGTGCTCTTCCTCAGCTTCCTGATCCGTATGGAGACCGCTTATTTTGCGACGGATAAGTTGGACAGGGAAGACATTTTGCAAAGTTACAGGGAGTATTGATATGCGATTCAGACGAACGGTCGGGCTCACTGCCGACCAATTCACAAGCACGTTTAAGCTGGTCCTCTACCGTCTGATCTCGGGGATCATTTTCTTCAGTCTGATGTTTGTCATCCTGAGGCTGGGGCTGGCGGTCATTTTGAAGAGCGCCGAACTCGCGCGGCTCAAAGAGCTTCTCGGGAGCTTCTTCCGCACCGTCTTTTCGGTCTTCTCGGGAGGAGAAGCCGCCGATCTTCAAAACTTCCGCACCGATTTCCACGAGGCGCTGACGGCGTTCGTGCATATGCTCGGCACCCATCTCGATTCCATCATCGGCTCCCTCATCGGCGTGGTTTTGATGTACATCCTCCAACGCTTCGTCAACGGGATCGCCCTCTTTGCGATCGCGAGCACCGTAAACGACAGGATGAGCGTCTATGCGCGGACGAGATTCGCCTCCGCCTATTTCAAAAACATCGGCAAAGCCGCGCTCTACCATGTGCTCTACGTTCCGCTGAGCTTTCTATACGACGTGCTCTCCCTGCTCGCGAGCTGGCTGTTTTTCTTCTTTATCCCCTCCCTCCTTCCGACATGGGGGGGCGCTTCCGTCCTTCTCGCCATCGCTTTGACCCTTGCCGCCATCATCTGTATGCAAGCGCTCAAACTGACCCTCATCAGCTCGTGGATGCCCTCCATGATCGCGGACGGGAAATCGGTCACGGCGGGACTGCGTCTCTCCCTCCGCCACTGCGGAAAGGGATTTTGGAAGCGGCTCGCGATGTTCGTCGTCGCGTGCTACCTCGTCGTCTTCGTCAACGTGGGGTTTGCGCTCTTTACGGTGGGAAGCGGGCTCATTTTGACCATTCCCACGAGCTATCTCTTCTTCCTCGTGATGCAGTTCGTAGATTACTACGAGACGGCGGGAAAGAAGTATTTCGTCGATAAAAATACCATCGCGGGCGGGGAAGACGACCCCAAGCCCGAGAAGACGGATCTGTAAAATCTTGCGCGCCGCACGGCGCACATAAATATCGGAGGAGAATGAATATGGGTTATCGGGAGCTCTATGAGAGCTGGAAGGGGGACGCCCGTCTTGCCGAGGCGGACCGGGCGGAACTGGAAGCTGTGACCGACGAGACGGAGCGGGAATATCGCTTCGGCGGCGAACTTGAATTCGGGACGGCGGGAATGCGCGGCATCATCGGGTGCGGCGTCAACATGATGAACGTCTATACCGTGCGCCGCGCCACGCAGGGGCTTGCGGAGTACATCAAAACGCTCGGCGGCGCCGCGATGGAGCGGGGCGTCGTGATCTCCTACGATACGCGCAGGTGCTCCCGTCTCTTTGCGGAGACGGCGGCGGGCGTTTTGGCAAAGAACGGCGTAAAGGCGTATCTCTTCTCCAAAGTGCATCCCGTCCCCATGCTCTCGTTTGCCGTGCGCTATCTCCATGCCGCCGCGGGCATCATGATCACCGCCTCCCACAATCCCAAGGAATACAACGGATATAAGGTTTACGGCGAAGACGGTGCCCAGATGTCTCCCGAAGCGACCGCGATCGTCGTAGACTTCATCGGCCGTATCACCGACTATCTCTCGGTGACGGGCGACGGCGAAAGCCCGCTGATCGTGCCCGTTCCAGCCCAAGTGGACGAGGCTTACATCAGCGAACTCGCCAAGCTCACCCTGTCCAAAGAGTCGGTCGCGCGGTGCGGGAAAGACCTCAAACTCGTCTACACCCCCGTCCACGGCTCGGGCTTCGTTCCCGTTACGACCATTTTGAAGAAGCTCGGCATCCATGTGAACGTCGTCGAAGCGCAGGTCGCCGAAGATCCCGATTTCTCCACCGTCGCCGTACCCAATCCCGAGTTCAAAGAGACCCTTTCGATGGGCATTGCGCTCGCGAACGAGATCCACGCCGACGTCGTCTTCGGCACCGACCCCGATTCCGACCGTCTCGGCGTCGCCGTCAAGAACGGCGCGGGCGAATTCCTCGCCCTCTCGGGCAACCAAGTTGGCATCTTGCTCTTGGATTACATCCTCACCCGCCTCAAAGAGGAGAACGCCCTTCCCGCCAACGCCGCCGTCGTCAAGTCCTTTGTCTCGACGGGGATGGCGAAGCTGATCTGCGAGGAGTTCGGCGTCGCGCTCTTTGAAACGCCCGTCGGATTCAAGTTCATCGGCGAAAAGATCAAGGAGTGGGAAGCGGACGGTTCGCACACCTTCGTCTTCGGATTCGAAGAGAGCTGCGGCTATCTCCGCGGCACCCATGCCCGCGATAAGGACGCCGTCGTCGCCTCGATGCTCTGTGCGGAGATGGTCTGCTACTACACCGACATCGGCAAGACGGTCTACGGCAGGCTCATGGAGATCTACGAAAAATACGGGTTCGTCCTCGATCAGAACATCTCCGTCCAATACAAGGGCCTCAACGCGATGAAGGAGATGAACGCCGTCGTGGACGCGCTGAAAACGGTCCCGGTGGACCGTCTCGGCGGCATGGAAGTGGAGGCGGTGCGCGACTATTCCGCCGACGTCCGCCGCACCAAGGACGGGAAGACCGCCCCGCTCAACATCCCCAAGTGCAACTGCGTCTACTACGAATTGCAGGGGGGCAGTTTCGTCTGCGTCCGCCCTTCGGGGACCGAGCCCAAGCTGAAGATCTACTTCTCCGTGAAGGCGAAGGACGAAACCGCGGCGAATGCCAAAGTCGCGGAAGTCGCGAAGGACGTCAAGGCCCTGCTCGCAAGCCTCAACCGCTGAGCGGACTTTCATCGTTTCTCTTCGGGAGGACTTCGGTCCTCCCGATTTTTTTTGTCTCAGAAAGAAATTCGATCAAATGCGCGAAAAGATCGTCTTTTCGCCCGTTCAAGGCGGAAAATCCCCGCCGCAAAGACTTGAAAGCCGCGTCGTATTTTGTACCCGATTCTAATTTTTTGAGCTAAAATAGGGGCGTACGAAAAAGTATACTTTTTCGGAAAAATATGGAAAAATAGAGATTAGTGTAGTTATTCACTAATCTTTTTTAATTTTTGGAGGTACGGCATGACTTACGGCTACGCGAGAGTCTCTTCGAAGGGACAAAATTTGGACCGACAACTCACTGAATTGCGAAATTTCGGGATCGATGAGAAGAGCATCTACCGCGACAAAGAGAGCGGAAAAAATTTCGAACGGACGAGCTATTTGCGGCTTCGAAAGCGGCTGAAAGAGGGCGATCTGATCGTGATCAAGTCCATCGACCGCTTGGGGCGCGACTATTCCATGATCCTCGAGGAGTGGGCGTACATCACGAAGACGGCGAAGTGCGATATCTTGGTGCTCGACATGGACCTTTTGGATACGCGCGCCCGCGAAGACGGGCTGATGGGCAAATTCATCGCCGATCTGGTCCTGCAAATTCTCTCGTTCGTGGCGGAGAACGAGCGGACGAACATCCGCGAACGGCAATCGGAAGGGATCAAACTCGCAAAGGCGAAGGGGGTAAAGTTCGGGCGTCCCGAGACGAAGCTCCCGAAGGGGTTGGAAGAGGTGTGCAGACGGCGGCTGTGCGGGGAGATCACGCTCGAAGAGGCGCTCGCGCGCACGCACTTGAAACGCACCACCTTCTATAAGTATTACAATATGTATTGCGACCAGTTAGAATGATCGGTCGTGATCGGATAAAATGATCGGCGCAAAAAAAGAGGGCTCCGCGCGGAAGTCCTCTTTCTTTCGGTTGTCGGAGCCGAGGAACTATCTCAGTTCCCCGCCCAAGTTGTGCTTCAAATTGTTGACCGCTTTCTTGAAATAGCCGTCCACGGTCTCGGGGGTGAGCGCGCGGTCCTCGGAGCGGAAGGTCACACGGAACGCCATGCTCTTTTTGCCCGCGCCCAACCTGTCATCGCGGTAGACGTCGAAAAGTTCCGCCTTCACCGCCGCTTTGCAGGCGTGCAGAATACACGTTTCGACCTGCGCGCAGGTGATCCCTTCGTCCACGACGACGGCGATGTCGCGCGAGACTTCGGGAAATTTGGGAAGCGGACGGTACGCCAAAGGGCGGTAGACCGCCGCGATCGCCTCGTAATCGAGTTCGGCGAGAAAGGCCTTCCGCTCGAGGGCGAGCGACTCGGAGATCGACGGGTGCAATTCGCCGATCCAGCCGATCTTCTTTTCGCCGAGGAAGACTTCCGCCGTGGCGCCGGGGTGCAGGAAGGGCAGTGTGCCGCGGGCATACGAGAATTTCGCGCCGAACGCCTCCCCCACCGCTTCAACCGCTCCCTTGAGGGTGAAGAAATCGCCCTCCCCCCACAGCCCGATGGAGACGAATTTATGCTCTTCGGGCAGCTCCGTGAGGGGTAGACTTTGGGCATGGTATGTGCTGGCGAGCTCAAAGAGCTTTCCGCTCTCGTTTCCGCGGCGGACGTTTCGTACGACGTTTGCGATCATCGTGGGCGCAAGGACCGTGCGCATCACGGAGAGGTCTTCCCCGATGGGATTCTTGATGACGATCGCCTTGCGCGCTTCGTCGTCTTCGGGAAGGCGGAGAAGGTCGAGATCCTTGGGCGAATAAAAGGAATAGCCGCACGCCTCGAAATAGCCCTCTCCCACGAGGGTCTCCTTCAAATGAAGCTCGAGCTTCTGCGCTTCGGTGAGGCCGCCGCGGGTGACCGTCGCCCGTTCGAGGAAAGTGGGCACGATGTGGTCGTACCCGTACATCCTGATCACCTCTTCCGCGATGTCGGGCCAGCCGTCGATGTCACCCCGCTCGAGGGGGACGCTCACGGAAAACGAGGCACCCATGTCCGTAACGCCGAAGTTCAAACGCTTCAAAATGTCGTAGATCTCCTCCTTCGGGACGTGGATCCCGAGCAGGCCGTCGATCTGATCGTAGGTCGTTTCGATCATCTTGGGCGCGATCCCGCCGTATTCGGAGGGACTGTTGAGATTGCCGACGGCGGTGCACTTCGTGGGCGTGCCGCAGCCGAGCTCCTCGATGAGGATCAAAGCGCGCGTCATCGCCATCCACGGGAAGATCTCATACACGCCCTTTTCGAAGCGGGCGGAGGAATCGCTCCTCTGCCCCAAGGCGCGGGAAGTCTTTCTCACGCTGTCGCGGGCGAAGACCGCCGCCTCCAAAAATACCTCCGAAGTCTCCTCCTTGATCTCGCTGTTGAGCCCGCCCATGATGCCCGCGAGCGCAACGGGACGCTCCCCGTCGCAGATGAGAAGGTTGTCGGGAGTGAGCGTAAACTCCTTTTCGTCGAGCGTTACGATCTTCTCCCCCTCTTCGGCACGGCGGACGACGATCTTGTCCCCGCGCAAAAATTTCCTGTCGAAGGCGTGCATGGGCTGCCCCACTTCGAGGAGCACATAGTTGGTGACGTCAACGATGTTGTTCACCGACCTGAGCCCCATGAGGGCGAGACGGCGGCGCATCCAACGCGGGGAGACGCCGATCTTCACGTCCTTCACATAGGTCCCCACATAGAGGGGGCAGAGCTTGGGATCTTTCACTTCGACGGAGAACTTCACATCGGTGGGAACGGGATGGAACCACGTCTCGACGAGGTGCTTCAAGGGCCGTTTGAGGACGGCGGCGACCTCGCGCGCAATACCGTAAACGCTCATACAGTCGGGGCGGTTGGCGGTGACGGCGATGTCGAAAATATAGTCGTCGATGCCGACGATAGGACGGATGTCGACGCCGAGCGGGGTACCCATGTCCAAGATGAGGATGCCGTTGACCTCCGCGCCGTCGTAAAAATCGTCCGTGATCCCGAGCTCTTCGCCCGAGCAGAACATCCCCTCGCTCGTGACGCCTCTGAGCTTGCCCGTCTTGATCTTGCGGCTTCCGCCCTCTTCTTTGACGGTCGCCCCGTCGAGCGCGCAAGGTACGGTCGCGCCCTCGAACACATTGGTCGCCGCGGTGACGATCTGCTTCGTGCCGTACCCGCCGCAATCGACCGTACAGACGGTGAGCCTGTCCGCGTCGGGATGTTTTTCACAGCGGACGATCTTGCCTGTTACGACGTTTTCGACGTCTTTCCCGAGGTAGACGAGCTCCTCCACTTCGAATCCGCAGGAGAAGAGCTTCTCTTCGATCTCTTTGGGCGTCAAGTCCGTATCCACATATTCTTTTAACCACGAAAAGGGAATTTTCATCCGTTGCCTCCCTCAGTTTTTGAACTGCTCCAAAAATCTCACATCGTTCTCGGTGAAGAGACGGATGTGGTCGATGCCGTATTTGAGCATCGCGATGCGTTCGATGCCCATGCCGAATGCGAAACCGCTGTAAAGGTCGGGATCGACGCCGCAGTTTTCGAGCACATGGCGGTTGACCATGCCCGCGCCGAGGACTTCGATCCAGCCCGTCCCCTTGCAGAGGGAACAGCCCTTGCCGCCGCACGCGAAACAGCTGACGTCCACCTCGACGGAGGGCTCGGTGAAGGGGAAATAGGAGGGACGGAGCCTCGTCTTCTCGCCCGAGAACATCACTTGGGCGAATTCGTCGAGCATTCCTTTGAGGTCGCACAGGGTGACGCCGCGGTCTACGACGAGCCCCTCCATCTGATGGAACATGGGGGAATGGGTGGCGTCGTCGTCCGAACGGAACACCCTGCCGGGCGAAAGCATCTTGATGGGCGGCTTCTTTTTCTCCATGAGACGGATCTGCCCCGCGCTCGTCTGCGTGCGGAGGAGGAATCCGTCCGAGAGATAAAAGGTGTCCTGCATATCGCGGGCGGGGTGATCGGCGGGCGTATTGAGCGCCGTGAAGTTGTAGTATTCGCTCTCGATCTCGGGCCCTTCGAAGACCTCGAATCCCATGCCCGCGAAGATCTCGATGAGCTCCTGCCGCGTGCGGGTGATGGGATGGAGCGCCCCCTTCTCCTCTTTGCGCCCGGGCATGGTGACGTCGATCTGCTCGCTTTGCAGTTTTTCGGCGAGCTCGCGCGCCTTCACCTTCTCCTCATGCGAGGCGAAGAGCTCTTCCAGCCGCTCGCGCAGTTCGTTGACCTTCTTCCCGAATGCGGGACGGTGCTCGGCGGCGATGTCCTTCATGCCGCGGAGGAGCGCGGTGACCTTTCCCGCCCGCCCGAGGAACTTCATTTTGGCTTCGTAGAGCGCGCGCGAAGACTTGGCTTCCTGCGCCTCCGTTTCAGCCTCGGAGATGATTTTTTCGGTATCGTCCATAACGGCCTCCCTAAAATAAAAAACGCCCGTGAACATCGTCCACAGGGCGTGATGAAACGCGGTACCACCTGCTTTCACGCATACCTGTCGCGGACATGGTATGCGCCTCTTGCCCCTTAACGCGGGAAGCGGCTTCTCTTGAAGTTCTGTTCGGAGAAGCGGCTCGCGGGGGAATACCGCGCCTTGCCAGCAGGCTCCTCCCAGCCTCGGGAGCCCTCTCTGCGGGATGGCAACGCGGCGCGTCTCTTCCGCTTCATCGCCTTTCGGAATCCAGTATACGCTTTTTTGCGCGGAAAGTCAAACGATTCCGTGCGGTTTTTTCCCGCGCGGTGTTAATCCATACAAAGTTTCTTCATCAGGGCGGGAGAGCCGACGACCCGTCCCCCGCCGAGCACGATCGCCGTCTGCGGATCGCCCGCGAGATGGGGCTCCATCTGGAGTTTTTCGGTCATATACTCGGAAAATCCCGCGACCGCCGTCACGCCGCCCGAGAGGTAGATCCCGCTCTTGCAGATCGCCGCCGAGACTTCCGCGGGCAGTTTTGCGAGCAAGATCTCCGCGTATTCCACGATCTTATCCATGAAGTAGCGCAGGGAATCGGCGAGGTCCCCCGAATAGACGGAGACGGCGCGGGGACGGCCCGTATCGATGTCCCTGCCGTTGGCGATGACGCTCTGGCTGTCCGCCGCGAGGAGGTTGCCCACCGTATTTTTGAGCTTTTCCGCCGTCTGGGGACCGATTTTGAGGTCGTACTTCTCGGCGACCGCGTCGATGATGCGGGTATCCATCATATTCCCGCCGACGTTGATGGTAAAGCCCGCGATGATCCCGTCGAGCGAAAAGACGGCGGCAGACGTCTTGCCCGCGCCGATGTCCAAGGCAAAGACGGGGTTGGAATCGGAGAGGGGCACGTCCTGCCCGAGGGCGACCAAATAGGGCGTTTCGACGAAGTTCACGCGGGAGATCTTCGCGTCCCTTGCGACGCGGTAATACTGCTCGCGGATCTCCTCCGAAGCGCCGCAGGGCAGGCAGAAGACCGCCTCCACACTGCGGAAGAGCCCCCGTCCCGCTTCCACTTTCTTCAAAAAGTAAGAGAGGAGCGCCGCCGCAAGGGGTTCGTCGGCGATCTCCCCCTCCTCCACGGGAAAGACGAAGCGGGTATCCTCCGCCGTCTTCCCGAGAAGACGCTTGGCGTCGTTTCCGTATGCGCGGATCTCGCCCGTCTCCTTCGAGAGCGTGAGACAAGTCGCCTCCGCGAGTACGATCCCGCTGCCGATGCGGTAGATCTTCGTGACCGACGTTCCGAGGTCGATTGCGAGCTTGATCATCTGCTTCCTCCCATTGCTCTTTCGTACATGGGTGCCACCGTTTCGGTCGGAAGCCCCACTACGTTGGTATAACTGCCCTCGATTTTTTCCACGAGGGGATAGCCGTCTTGGATCCCGTATGCGCCCGCTTTATCGAAGGGGAGCCCGCTTTCGAGATACGCCTCGATGAGCGCTTCGGGCAAGACGCGGAAATACACCTTCGTCACCGCGGTCGCCTCCTCGAAAAAGTGCTTCCCGATGAGACAGACCCCCGTATAGACGTTGTGCCGCCGCCCCGAGAGCGCACGGAGCATCCCGCGCGCCTCCTCTTTCCCCGCGGGCTTGCCGAGGATCTCGCCGTTTAGCTCGACGACGGTATCCGCGCCGAGGACGAGCGCGTCCGGAAAACGGGAAAAGACCTCCTTCGCCTTGCCGCGGGCAAAGGAGGAAACGGTCTCTTGCGCGGAGAGCCCCTTTGCCGATTCCTCGAACAAAGAGGGCTCCACCGAAAAGGAATATCCGAGCTCTTGCAACAGTTCCCGCCTGCGCGGGGAATTGCTTGCGAGGATCAACCGAGCCATATGCGCCGCCTTACGCCCCCGTCTTCCCGCGGGAAGTTTACAGGATCTCGAGGTTCTTCTTGAAGGTACGTTTGAACTCCGCGTTCGCCTTGGAAGCCTGCCTGATCTCCAAAGAAGCGTCGCCGGCGAGCTCCGTCTTCATGATCACCGAGTCGCCGAGTACGTCGCAGTTGACGCCCTTCACCACGCCTAACCCGCTCCTGTCCAAACAGACGGCGATCCGCAAAAGGACGCCCAACTTTTTGACGATGTCGAGGTCCTCGTCGGTGACGATGTCCTTATAGCGCGCCCAATCGGAGGCGGCGAGCTCCTCCTGCTTATAGCACCCCGCGACGAATGCGGCGAGCACCGTCTCGCGGTGGGAGGCGCCGCACACCCCGCAGTTGAGGATCATATAGCGGCTGTGGCGGGGATTGCCGTAGTAGCGGATCATCCGCCCGCACTCATGCAGGCTCGCCGCGATTTTGAGCACTTTGAGATAGATCCGCGGGAACTTGTGCAGTACGCGGAGCTGTTTGAAGAGCTGGATGGAGAGGTGGACGACGTTCTCGATGTGCTTCTCGTCACAGCCGTAGTAGCGGACGAGGGTGGAGAGAGAATAGCCGAGCACGTCGGAAATGGGACGTTCCACGGTGAGCGGGATCGCGAGGTTGAACATCAGCCCCTCCCGGAGCCCGTAGCCGCCGATCGTAAACCCGTCGACTTTGAGATAGTCGGTAAACGACTTGATGATGGCGAGCGCCGCGGGCATGATGTCCGCCCGCTCGGGGGAGAGCCCGCGGATGCGCTTGCGCTTTTCCACGTCGAGCACGCGCACCGTCTCATAGACGGCGAGGAAATCCTCCGTCGTGAACTGATAGTTGTGCACCGTGTTGAGCGGATACTTGCGGACGATGCGGTTGATCTTATAGAGATTGCGGAAGGACCCGCCCACGCCGATCATCTGCGTGTCGGGTTCCACTTCGGAGAGCCATTCGATCTTCTTGAACTGCTCGGTGAAGAACTCCTCGATCTTCGCCGTCTGCTCCTGCGGGGAGACGCCGTCGTCGGCAAAGAGGTCGGTGAGCGTCACGGCGCCGAATGCCAGCGTCGCAAAATTGAGGATACTGCGGCGGTTGTAGTAGATGATCTTGGTACTGCCGCCGCCGATCTCGAGGATGATCCCCTTGGGGATGTCCATCGAGTTGATGACGCCGCGGTAGACCAAGGTCGCCTCCTCCGCCTCGGAGAGCACGGATACGCGGATGCCGCAGGTCGCCTGGATCTCGTCGAGGAAGGAGCGCTGGTTTTTGGCGCGGCGGACCGCCGCCGTCGCCACGGCGACAATGCGCTCGGCGCCGCGGGCGTCGCAAAGACGCTTGAACATCTTCAGCGTCTTGATGGTCTCGGCGACGCGCTGGGGCTTCAAAAACCCGTCGCGGTCCATATCCTGCCCGAGACGCACGCTCTCTTTGAGCTCGTCCTCGACCATGAAATGCCCGTCGCCGAACATATTGACAATCACAAGCCTTGCGGAGTTGGAACCCAGATCGATGATCCCGATTTTTTCCATGTGAATTTTTGTCCCGTCCTTGTGTGAAATTGCGGAAAGCCCTTCCGCCGGGAGAACTCCGAAAATTACCCTATTTTAATTTTTACCATTTTAGCATAGGATTTTCGGTTTGTCTATACCCTTTCGAAAAATATTTTCCTCTTTCACCGAATTTTTTTGCCGTCTTGGGGGGCTCTTTGCCTACGGGAGAGCCCTTCCGAGATCCAACGGACGGAAAGTACGATCAGAAGGACGCCGAATCCCTTCCCGAGCAAAGAGGCGGGAAGACGGACGGCGATCGCCGAAAAGAGCAGGGAGGAAAGGAGGGCGGGCACGATGACGTCCGCAAGTCCCTCCTTTTCGAGCAAGCCGTTTTTTTTGTGTACGGCGAGCGCGGCGGCAGACATGGGCAGAAAGGCGAGCAGGTTGATCCCCTGCGCCGTCCCCTGTTCCACCCCCAAGACGACGGTCAGAAGGGGGATCAGCGCGGTGCCGCCCCCCATGCCCATGCCCCCGAGGACGCCGCCGCAAAATCCGCAAAGGAAGAGAAGTAAAAACGCCATTAAAAGAGCATCCTGAGCCCCGCCGCGAGCATGACGGCGCCGAAGAGCAGGGTGACGGCGCGGGACGGAAGCGACCGCAGAAGTTTGGCTCCCGCGATCCCCCCCGCAAGGACCCCGAGCGCGGCGGGAAGAAAGAGCCCGAGCGGGACAAAGCCGTGGAGGAGATAGACGATCCCGCTCACGGCGCAGGCGGGCAACACGACGGCGATCGCGGTGGCGTGCGCCGCCTGGGGCGGCCTTCCCGCGCTCCGCAAAACGGGCACGGCGATCATCCCGCCGCCCCCGCCGAACAATCCGTTTGCGATCCCGACGGCAAAGCCCCCGAGGATCCTCAGCCCGCGTTCCCGTTCCAAGATTTCGTCCTCCCGCCCCCCGGAAGGAGCATTCCATGAAAAGTGTGTGTAAACGGAAAAAAAATTTGCTTTTTTTGCGTAATCAGCGCGAAAGTGCTTGCAAGTCTCGCGGTTTTATATTAAAATAGAGAAGTATCTCTACGAAAATTCAGGTACGGCGGGCGGCATACGCCCGGCGCACCGCGGTACAAGGTGTAAAATATGGCAAAATTCTTTGAACCGGGCAAGCGGAAAAAGCGGCTTCTTACGGCGCTCTCCGCACTGCTCACCCTCACCCTTTCCATCGGCGTGGTCTCCGCTTGCGGCGCCGCGAAAACTCCGGAAGAGGAAGAGGAGGAGACCACCCCTTCGAAGGTGGATACCCAGCTCCTCAAAAACGGGAATTTCGAATTCTACAGCGAGAGCGAAGAGGACGAGAACGACGAAAAGCGCGCTCTCATCAACTCCGCCACCGATTGGACGTTCAATTCCGGCTCCCCCTCCTCCAACACGAGTTCGGGCATCATCAACGTCGCCGATTGGGACTATATCTTTAAGCCCGGCAGTTATAATCCTTTGGGAGACATCGACCGCGCCACGGCGATCGAGAGCTTGAAGGACACTTCGGCGACCCGTCCGGAGCTTCCTTCGTCGGTCGCTTCCGCCGCCGCCGAGCATTGGGACGAGGTCAACGCTTACGACCGTCTCCTCTTCTACGCATACTACAACATCACGTCGGCGGACCAATTCGAGAAGTACGGCGATTACCGCTACAACGTGGCGTTTAAGGACGTGCAGTATCTCGATCCCGAGCTCACGGGCGCCCTCCGTCTCCACGACGACGCGGCGCAGACGGAGAAGGAAGAGACGAGCGTGCTCATGATCCACAACCGCCGCACCGATTCCAACGTGCGCGGCACGGCGCAGTACTACACTTCGGGCACGACGATCACCCTTCAGCCCGGCACCGCCGCGGAGATCTCCGCATGGGTCAAGACCGCCGCCCTCTATCACTACACCGCGGGCGCAGACGACGCGACGAGCGTCCCCGTCACCAAGCGCGCGGGTGCCTACATCGGCGTGACCAACACGGTCGGCGGCAACACGCTCGACCAGATGCAGATCAAGAACATCATCACGAACGGCAAGATCGACGGGAACGAGACCAACGGATGGGCGAAATACACCGTCTATGTGCGGGCGAATTCCTTCTCGACCACGACCTTCCGCGTCGTCCTCGGTTTGGGGCAGGGCACTTCCGACCAACGCTACGAAGCGGTGGACGGCTATGCCTTCTTCGACGACGTCGCCGTCAAGCGCATCACGGAAGCGGAATACGAGGCCGCGGTGGGCGACGACGGCACGGGCAACAACAAGGTCACTCAGGTCTGCGGGCTCGACAGCACCGCCGACGAGAAGAAGTTCTATGCGACCACGCCCGAAGCGGGCACCTTCAACACCGATACCGCCTACGCGCTCGACCTCGATAAGAAGGGCTCCTATGAAAACCTTCCCCTCACCGATCCGAGCGACGGCAATTTCTTCGAGATCGGTCTGACCCGTGAAAACGCGGGCTCGGAGACCGTTTACACCTCCGCGAGCATCGATCCTTCCCTCGGCGACAACCGCACGGGCTCTCTCGAACCCGACGCGTCCCGCCGCAGTATTGCGGAATATACCACGTTCACCGCGCTCGGCGAGCGTGCGAAGCCCGCAACCGCCGATTACAACGGCTATCTCCAAAACATCTATGAGGAACTTTCGAGGCGTCCCGCTTCCTTCGGGGACAACCTCTTCCTTCTCCTCTCCACCAACGGCGCGGCGTACACCGCCACGCTGACGCCCAAAGAGTTCACGCTCGCTCCCGAGACCCGTCTGCTCCTCTCCTTCTATGTGAAGACGAGCGAGATCCGTTCGGGCAAGATGGGCGCGGGTGCGACTTTGATCGACGGCGAAAACAAGAACGCCATCGCCTCTTTCGATTCCAACTCCGTCGCCGTCGTGGATATCGACAGCACGAGCGACAACGAGGAATACAAGGACATCTACAAGGGCTGGGTGAAGTGCACCTTCTTCGTCCAGAACGATTCCAAGGAAGAGACCAAGTCCTTCCGGTTAAAGCTCACCTACGGGCCGACCGAGATCTCCACCGCGACCAAGGACAGTTTCAGCGACGGGTACGCCGCCTTTGCAAATTTCCGTTTCACCTATCTCACCAAAGCCCAATACGGCTATGCGTCCACGGGCGACTACGTCAAGACGACCACCCTCACGAGCGTCGTGAAGGATCCCTCCAAGTTCTCGGACGGCGCGGCGACCGGCCCCGCCTTCGAAACGGGTCTCGCCTATCCCGTCAACTATAAGGGCGTGCAGGCGGGTAGCTACTACGTCACCGACACCGAGCGCGACGAAAACGGCGAAGTGCTCAACAGCAACCCGAGCAACGCCGAGCTCGCGGCAAACGGCGTCTATACAGGGCTCCTCTCCTCCGATTATGCGAAGAATTATATGACGCAAACGGAGAACGAGGATACCATGCCCGCATGGAAGACCTTCTTAAACGGCAAAGCGGGCAATCCCGCAACGCCCGAAGATTGGTGGACGAAGCTCTTCGGCACAGCGAAGCTGGGCGCGGCGAACCCCGCATACCAGCCCCTCGTCATGCTCAATACGAACGCTTCGACCGACCGTCCTTCCTACGGCTTCTTCGGCCCTACGGCGACCGTGACCTCAGGCAGTGCGAGCAAGATCTCCGTCCGCGTGAAGCTCTCCGCGAACGCGACCGCCTACCTCTATCTCACCGACGTCTCCGACACCGAGACCAAGTTCCAGACCCGTCTTACCCCCACCCTTCCTTTCGCGACCTATTGGTATGACGACGACGGCAACATCGTCGCCCGCGATCCCTCTTCCGACGAATACGACGAAGAGACGGACGTCCTCTTCACGCGCGAAGAAAACGGTCTCTATAAGAAGGTGGGCGACGAGAGCGGCGATCTCTATGCCAATCTCGAAAACTATGAGCTTGACAACGCGACCAATGACCTGACGACCAAGTCGGGCGTCGTCGCATACCATTATAATAAGGCGGACGGCAACTACTACGCCTACTACGACGAAGACGCCGAAGAGGGCAAACAGTACACCCAAAAGGTCCTTCCGCTCAAGGGCGCGGTAGAGGCGGAGAAGATGCGTTACAGCTATACCTCCGAACAGCTCACCGCCCACGAAGCCGTGATCGCCGTGAAGGGATCTGACGTCTCCGATTGGGTCGAGGTCTCCTTCTACGTCGCCGCAGGCAACGAAGACAAGACCTACCGCCTCGAGCTCTGGGCGGGCGAACGCACCAACAAGACGGACGGATTCAAGGCGGACAGCTATATCTTCTTCGACGCTTGCTCCACCGAAACGGTCTCCGACTTCTCCTCTGCGATCGGCGCGCGTGCGGACCGCATCAAGACCCATATCAACACCCTTGCAAACAAGAAGCCCGGGGAAGAGGGCTATCTCGGCGAAGACGACCTTCTGCCCGCGGAGTACAACGGCAAAGCGCTCGCCCTCTACTACACCTTTACCTTCTTCGATTCCCCCGACTATATCCGTTACGACGCCTCCGAAGACGAGGATGAACTCGGCAATCATTGGGGATCTTATGTACAGTCCGAGCACACCGAAGCGCCCGTATGGCTTTACAGCGAGGACTACGAGGGCTCGATCTTCCGTAGCTTCCCCTCCGTCGCGCTCTATCTGAGCTACGCGGAGAACGAGGTCACCGTCACGCCCGACGATCTCGGCGGCGACGACGACAATCACAACGATTCCGGCTCCGACAGCAACAGCTCCAACGGGCTCGACACTACCAACGCATTCCTGCTGTTCTCCTCGATCGCACTGGTCGCGGCGCTTGTCTTTGCGCTGATTATGATGATCGTCGTACGTCCAATGTTGAAACGCCGTAAGAAGACCGTAAAAGTCAAAGAAAAGAGATCCCACCGGAAACCGTTGAAAAAGGAAACGCCCGCCGCCGGCGACGAGGAAGAAGAGGAAACAGATTCGCCCGAACCTGCACCCGCTCCCGCCCCCGACGAGAACGATCCTTACAACGAATAAACGAAGTAAACCGGTGGGAACATCCCGCCGGTTTTTTGTATTGTGCTATGAAAGTAAAAGAATTCTTCCGTTCGTTTACCGTATTTGAATACTTGCTCTGGGGAGGGTCGGTGATCGCGATCGTTCTATCCTTCTTCCTGTGCGGAAATACCAAATGGTGGAATCTGGTCGGATCCCTGCTCGGCGCCTGTATGCTGATCCTCACGGCAAAGGGCAACGTCATCGGGCAAGTGCTGAGCTTGGCTTTTTCCGTCTACTACGGCTGCGTCTCCTACTTCATGCACTACTACGGCGAGCTCATCACTTACGTCTGTATGTCGGCGCCCATGGCGATCGCCGTGATGATCTCGTGGCTCAGGCACCCCTACCGCGGCAACCGAAGCGAAGTTACGGTCAATAAGCTCAAACTTTGGGAATATCCCGTCATTCTCGCCCTTGCCGCCGCCGTGACCGTCGTCTTCTATTTCATCCTTGCCGCCCTTCACACCGAAAACGTCGCATGGAGCACCGTCTCCGTGACGACCAGCTTCATCGCGGTCGCATTCACCCTGCGGCGCAGTCCCTACTATGCGCTTGGGTACGCCTTGAACGACATCGTGCTCATCGTGCTGTGGTCGCTCGCCTCCCGCACCGATCCCGAGAATCTCGCCCTCGTCGTGTGCTTCGCCGTCTTCCTCGCCAACGACCTCTACGGGCTCTATAATTGGCTGAAAATGCACAAACGGCAGGCGAGGCCGGGTTACTGAGCTCCCCGCTTTCCGCTTCCTCCATACATTCTAAGCCCCTTGGGGAGATGGTTTTTGACCGTCCCGCCCACGATCTTTCCCAGCCCGAGCGGGAATTCCTCCACGCCGACGACGCACCAGCCGTCCGCAAGTCCGCTTTCCACCGTCCCGCCCCGCAGGTACCCTTCGCACTCCGCGCGGGAGAGGGAGACAAACCGCCGCACATCCTCCTTTTTGACCGCCATAGCGAGGGCATGGGCGGGCTTGAAGAGCTTGCCGTCCCACTCGCCGAGCTCGACGCCGAGCCGCAGAAGGTTTACCCCCGCAAGGTCGGGCATCCCCGCGGGCACGAGGTACATTCTGCCGTCGCCGAGGGTGTGGATCGTCCCGTGAGGGGGCGCTTGGAAGAAAGTCTCGGCAAATTCGCGGAACGCCTGTTCCGCCCGCGCGTTGCGGACCGCGGAAAAGGGCCGCACCCGCCCCGTTTCGCCCTCTTCCTTTTTCAAGACGGCGCAGAAATGCCCCTCGCCGCGCACAAGGTGGGGATAGAGCGTTTTCTGCCCGACGAGGGTGAATTCGGGGTGACGGTCCAAAAAGTTTTCGACCTGCCCCTCGTCTTCCTCCTCGGCAAACGTGCAGGTGGAATAGACGATATGCCCGCCGCCTGCCGTCATCTTTGCCGCGGCGTCTAAAATGCCCCTCTGCCGTACGGCGCACCGCGCGACGTTCTCCTCGCTCCATTCGGGGATGGCGTTCTCTTCCTTTTTGAACATCCCCTCGCCCGAGCAGGGCGCGTCTGCCAAGATCAGGCTGAAAAACGCGGGAAACAGCGCGGCGAGGCTCTCGGGGGACGCGCTCGTGACGGCGCAGTTCGCGATCCCCATCCGCTCGACGTTCTGCGAAAGGACCTTCGCCCGCGCGAAATTGATCTCATTCGAAAGAAGGATCCCCTCGCCCGCCATCTGCGCGGCGACGTGCGTGGTCTTCCCCCCGGGAGCGGCGCATAAATCGAGGACCCGCCCTTTTTCAAGCGTTGCCGCCGCCGCACCCACCGCCATCGCGGAAGGCTCCTGCAAATAGTAGAGCCCCGCAAAGTGGTAGGGATCGGCGCCCGGTTTTTCCTCCCCGATGTAGAAGCCGTCCGGCTCCCCATCCACCCTTCCTTCGAGCGGGAAGGGCGCGCGGCGCAAAAATTCTTCGGCGCCGATCTTCAACGTGTTGACGCGCAGACCGCGGCAGGGCGGCCGTTCATAAGACGACAAAAAGGCGGGAAAATCCTCTCCCAGCCTTTTTTTCATGCGCTGTATGAATGGTTCGGGCAGCTCCCTCATGCTTCCTCCAAAAGCTCCTCTAAGATGCGGGTCAGCGGGACGAACGCCGCGCCGCCGCCCATCGCATTTTCGAATCTCGTGCCCCCCTCTCCGCGCGCGATGTAGACGTTGCACTCCGCGGGATGGGAGGTATACTTTCCGCCCGATTCGAAGATCGCGGCGACCAGCTTCACGGACATGGGTACGTCGATTTCGATGTCCTTCGCAAAACAGAAGACTTTGCCGTCGAGCGCGCCGCCCTTTTTGCGGCGGTGCATATACTTGTTGACGTAGCGGTAAAACTCCTCGTGGGCGCGGTGATAATCCTCGCGGTCCTTGGCGCGGTCCGCATAATATTTTTTGAGACCCAACGACGCGGGCGGCTGGATCCTGTAATTTTCCACTTTCCCGCCGCGCACGCCGTACCGCTCGATGAGCCCGCCGACGTCCGTCTCTTCCCGCTTGCAGAGCGCCTCGCACACCCGCATGGTGGCATAGGCGTCGTCCACCGCGCGGTGGGGCGTAAATTCCACGCCGAGCTCCTCCGCCATCGCGCCCAGCCCGACCTGCCTGTCGTACTTCCCCGTGACGTTCATCCAAAAGAACTGCGTATCGTAGAAGGAAAAGCGGAAGGAGGGCAGTTTGAAGCGCTTCGTTTCGAGATTGAGATAGTTGACGTCGTTCATCGTCGCATGGCCGAGGACGATCGCCTCGCCGTCTTCGAGGAGCGCCTTGATCCGCTTGTAGGCGACGGGGAAGGGCGGATACTTCTTGAAATCTTCGTACTCGTAGGGGAGGACGATCCCCTCCCGTCCCTTGCGGTCGGTGAGGTGGAACTTCCCCTTGGGATTCATGAGAATGTCTTCCCGCTCCAACACTTGGAACCGTGCGTCGGTGACGACGTACCCGAAGGCACACATTTTGGCGACGTTCTTAAACACGCACGCGCATTCGATATCGAAAAAAACGTACTTCACTTTTGGGGGACGATCTCCTTCAAGCCTCCCATGTAGGGCTGTAATACTGCGGGAATGGAGACGCTCCCGTCGGCGCGGAGATGGTTTTCGACGAACGCGATGAGCATCCGGGGGGGCGCGACCACGGTGTTGTTGAGGGTGTGGGCGAACTTGCTCCCGCCCTCGCCCTTATAGCGGATCCCGAGCCGCCGCGCCTGTGCGTCGGTCAGATTGGAGCACGACCCCACTTCGAAGTACTTCTTTTGGCGGGGAGACCATGCCTCGACGTCGCAACTGCGGTATTTGAGATCGGCGAGGTCGCCCGAACAGCATTCGAGCTGGCGGACGGGGATCTCCATCGAGACGAAGAGCTCTACCGTATAATTCCACATCTTTTCGTACCATTCTTCGCTTTCTTCGGGCTTGCAGATGACGATCATCTCCTGCTTTTCGAATTGGTGGATGCGGTAGACGCCCCGCTCCTCGATCCCATGGGCGCCCTTCTCCTTGCGGAAGCAGGGCGAATAGCTCGTGAGGGTGATCGGGAGCTGTTTTTCGTCGAGGGTCTGCCCCATGAATCTTCCGATCATGGAGTGCTCGCTGGTGCCGATGAGATAGAGGTCTTCCCCCTCGATCTTATACATCATGCCCTCCATTTCCTCGAAGGACATCACGCCCGAGACGACGTCCGACCTGATCATGAAGGGCGGGATACAGTAGGTAAAGCCCTTCCCGATCATGAAGTCGCGGGCGTAGGCGAGGACGGCGGAGTGGAGCCGCGCGATGTCGCCCGTCAGATAGTAAAATCCCTGCCCGCTTGTCCTTCTCGCGCTGTCGATGTCGATGCCCGCAAGCCGCTCGAGGATATCGAGATGGTACGGGATCTCGAAATCGGGGACCTTGGGCTCCAAAAACCGCTTGCGCTCGACGTTCTCGGAGTCATCCTTGCCGATGGGCGTGTCCTTGGAGATGATGTTGGGGATCCGCATCATCACCGATTTGAGGCTCGCTTCGACCTCCGCGGTCTCCTTTTCGATGGCGGAAAGACGTTCGGCGTCCGCCGTGACTTCGGCGCGGACCGCGTTCGCCTCCTCCGTCTTCTTCTCCTTCATGAGCTGTCCGATCTTTTTGGAGAGGGAATTGCGGGCGGCGCGGAGCGTATCTCCCTCCGTCTGCAAATTGCGGCGGCGGGCGTCGAGGGCGACCGCCTCGTCTACGAGGGGCAGTTTGTGCTCCTGAAACTTCTTTCTGAGATTCTCGCGGACGAGTTCGGGCTCGGCGCGGAGCAACGCGATATCGATCATATGGTCCTCTTTTTACCGTTTTGTTTCCTTAATTATACATGATTTTTCCGCGAAAAGCAATGAATTCCCGCCGCTTTCCCGCGCGGAGGAGAAAAAATTGCGGGAGACGGGTAGTTTTTTTGACTTTTTCCCCGAAAGCGTGCTATAATAGGAATATCTCCCGCTCTTTGGAGGCTATTTTGGAGAATCAAACCAACCAACAGAACGAGCAAGCGCCGCAGGAGGAGAAGAAACGCTCCTTCGCATCGCGCGTGCTCGGCAATTTCGCCAAGCGGCAGGAGGCGGACGAAGAACAAAAGACGATCTTCAAGCGGTTCCGCCGTACCGCCGCAAAGGACATCCCCGCCTCCGACGAGGTGGAGCGGTTCCTTCCCGGGCTCGAAGAAGGGCTCAGCCAAGAACAGGTGCGGATCCGTTTCCGCCAATTCCTCTTCAACGACGTCAATAAGAAGTACTCCAAGTCGTACGCGAGCATCGTCTTCGGGAACATCTGTACCTTCTTCAACTTCCTGTGCCTCGTCGTCGCGCTCGCCCTCATCTATGCGGGCGCGCCCATTACGCAGTTCCTCTTCGTCGCCATCTTTGCCTTCAATCTCCTCATCGGGATCTTGCAGGAGATCCTCGCAAAGCGGCAGATCGATAAACTTTCCGTCCTGTTATCCTCGAGCGTCAAAGTCGTCCGCGGGGGGATCTTGCTCGAGATCCCCATCAAAGAGATCGTGCTCGACGACGTCATTCTCCTCGAAGCGGGGCAGCAGGTGCCCGCCGACTGTATCCTTGCAGACGGCAACGTAGAGGTCAACGAATCCCTGCTCACGGGCGAATCGGTGCCCGTCAAAAAACAGCCCGGCGAAATGCTCTATGCGGGCTCTTTCATCGCGAGCGGAAACTGCCGCGTCCGCGCCGAGAAGGTGGGCAGTGCGACCTATCTCAACTCCCTCACCTCCAAGGCGAAGAAGTACAAAAAGCCGCGCTCGGAGATCATGAACTCCATCCGCCTCTTCATCCGCGCGATCGGGATCCTCATCCCCTTCGTCGCCGCCGCGATGTTCTGGGTGAATTGGTTCGCGGAGAACGGCAACGTCTCCGAATCCATCATGCTGACGGGCGCCGTCGTCATCGGCATGATCCCCTCGGGTCTTCTGCTTCTGACCTCCCTCGCGATGGCGCTCGGCGTGCGCCGTCTCGCCAAAAAACACACGCTCGTGCGCGATTTCTACTCGCTCGAAACGTTGGCGCGGGTCAACGTCCTCTGCCTCGACAAGACGGGGACCATCACCGACGGCCGCATGACGGTCAACGACTGCATGATCCTCGGCAATTTCGTCGATTTCTCCCTCGAAGAGATCATGGGCAGTATGCTCTACGCCCTCGACGACAACAACCAGACGTCGATCGCCCTCTACGAGCGGTTCGGGCATTCGCGCATCCTTCACGCGACTTCGGTCCTCCCCTTCTCCTCCAAGCGGAAGCTCTCCGCCGTCACCTTCGGAGACGTGGGGACGTTCGTCATGGGCGCGCCCGAATTCGTCTTAAAACCCATGATCCCCAAGATCGCAAAGATCGTCAAACAATACGCGCAGTCGGGGCTCCGCGTGCTCCTTCTCGCCTATTCTCCCTCACCCATGTCCGGGGATCGGCTTCCCGCGCTCCTTCGTCCCGCCGCCATCATCACCCTTGCGGACAACGTGCGTCCGGACGCAACGGAGACCATCAAATGGTTCCACGCCAACGACGTGGATATCCGCATCATCTCGGGCGACAACCCCATTACGGTGAGTGAAGTCGCGCGGAGAGTGGGCGTCAAACACGCCAACCGCTACATCTCTTTGGAGGGGCTGACGGACATCGAAGTGGAGAACGTCGCGGGGCAGTACACCGTCTTCGGGCGGGTCACGCCCGAGCAAAAGGCGATCCTCGTGAAGGCGCTCAAAAAGCAGGGGGCGACCGTTGCCATGACGGGCGACGGCGTCAACGACATTCTCGCCTTGAAGGAAGCGGATTGCGCGATCTCGGTCGCATCGGGCGCGGACGCGGCGAGAAACGTCTCCCATCTCGTCCTCACGGACAACAATTTCATGAATCTTCCCTCGGTGGTCTATGAGGGGCGGCGGGTGATCAACAACATCAAATCGTGCGCCTCCCTCTACATTATGAAGACGTTGCTCACCACCATGCTCGCCTTCATCTGCTTCTGTTTCAACATTTCGGGCACCCACCTCTCCTACTTCTTCAAAACCAACAATATGCTGCTCTTCGAGACCATGGTCGCGGCGCTGCCCTCCTTCATCATTTCCCTCCAGCCCAACGCCGAACGCGTGCGGGGCAAATTTATCCCATACGTTCTATCGCGGTCCATTCCGGGCGCCGTAACCCTCATCGCCTGTATCATGGCGGTTTACGTCGGCGCGCAGGTGATCCCCGCCTCGTACGGCTTCCGCGAAAATCTCTCCCCTCTTCTGCTCCTCGCCCTGACCTTCGGCGGGCTCGTCATGCTCTTCCGCATTTTACAGCCCTTCAACATCCTGCGGTTCGTGGTCTACGCGGTGAGCGTGGGCGTCTGCATTCTCGTGCTCGCGATCCCCGTCCTCGGCAATTTGATCTACGACGATTGGGCAAGCGTCTCTCTGTCCTTCACCCAGATCCTCTATATCATTTGCGTGATCCTCGCCGCCTTCCCCGTCTCCAACGCGCTCATGCGGCTGTGCGATCTCATGAATCCCACCAACATTTGACCCCTCGCCCATGCGAAAGGGAGGCACGGATGCCTCCCTTGTTTTTTGTCTTTTTTACGCCGTACGCCCGCCCTTTCGCCTCCGCGCGGCAGGGCGTCTTTCCCCTTTCAGCCGACCCTGTGAAGATGCAGACTCCACGCGGAAAAATCGTTGAGGCGGGGCATGGACAGCCCTGCGTTCATCAGAGACGCGCCGCAAAACTTTACGCCGAGCTCCTCGACGAGGTACTCTCCCCTCCCGTCTAACCCTTTGAGGCGGATCCTGCGGCTGAAATCGGCGGGCACCGCGAGCGCGGTCATGCCCACGGCGTACGCCTCCGACTTATCCTTGGAGACGGTCATCATCGCGAAATAGTTGCTCTTGAAGGGATCCGAGAGGCGGTAGCAGTCGCCCTCGAGGACGAGCCGCGCGATCTTTTTGTAGTTTGCGATCTGCTCCGCGACCTGCCCCTTCTCCTCTCCGGTGAGCGCGCAAAGGTCGAGTTCGTAGCCCGTCGCGCCGAGAGAAGCGAGCGCGCCGCGCGAAGAGAAGGGAGTTGTCCTGCCCGTCTGATGGTTGGGACAAACGCTTACGTGACAGCTCATCGCGGACATGGGGTAGGCGTAAGAGGTCCCCCATTGAATTTTCGCCCGCTCATAGGCGTCGGTGTCGTCGCTCGTCCAGATCTGCGGAAAGAAGGCGAGCATTCCCGCGTCGAACCTTCCCCCGCCCCCCGAACAGCCTTCGAAGAACACATCGGGGAACTCTTTTTTCAGACGCCGCGCGAGGGCGTAGACGTTGAGCAGGTAGCGGTGTTGCAATTCCCCCTGTCGGTCCGCGGGGAGCGCCGCCGAGAAGAACTCCGTCATGTGGCGGTTCATGTCCCACTTCACATAGTCCACGCCGTAGCGGGAAAGAATTTCCGCCATGCGCCCATAGAGATAGTCCGAGACGTCGGCACGCGAAAAATCGAGGATGTACTGATTCCTGCCCGTACAGCGGGGAGGCTTGCCGATCGCCCAATCGGGGTGGGCGCGGAAGAGCTCGCTGTCCTCGGAGACCATTTCGGGCTCGAACCAAATGCCGAACTTCAACCCGCGGCGGTGGCACCGTTCGGCGAGGGGCGCAAGCCCGCCCGCGAGCTTCTCTTCGTTGACCGTCCAATCCCCGAGGGAGGACTTATCGCTGTTCCGCTTGCCGAACCAGCCGTCGTCGAGCACAAAGGTATCGACGCCCAGCTGCGCCGCTTCGTCGATGAGGGCAAAGAGCTTTTCGGCGGTGAAATCGAAGTACGTCGCCTCCCAATTATTGACGACGATGGGACGGGGCGCGAAGACGTCCCGCTTCGGGATGACGCGGGCGCGGAGGAAATCGTGGAAGCGGCGGGAAAGCCCTCCCAGCCCCTCCGCCGAGAATGCGAGCGCCGCCTGCGGGGTGATAAACCGCTCGCCGGGCTCCAACTTCCAGCTGAAATTGGTATCGTCGATCCCGCCCGAAATGCGGACGCGCTCGGTCTCCCCCCGCTCGAAACGGAGGGAAAAGGAGCCGCTGTAAAGGAGCTCCGCGCCGTAGCATTCCCCCTCGTCCTCGCCCGCGCCGCGGGCGATGAGCGCCCCGAACGGATTCATTTGATGGGACGACGCGCCGCGCATTGAACATATTTCGAGGGTACCATGTCCGAGGTCAGTGCGTTCGGGCGTGCGTTCGGCGAGATGTCTCCCCGCAAGACGGAAGACGTCGTAATCCCCGCCCTCGAGATCGACGGCAAAGGAAAACGCCCGCCTGAGCGTTACGGCGCTCTGCCCCGCGTTGATGAATTCGGCGGCGCGGCAAACGACGTCATCCTCCTCGAAAACCGTATAATACAGGCGGAGCAAAACGTTCGAACAGAGGTCGGAAAGTTCCACTTCGAGCGTTTCGCCGCCGCGCGCGCAGGGAAGATCGCCGAAGTCGGGCGCGCGGAAGCGGTGCCCGCGGTAGACGAAGCGGGAGCAGATCTCCCCGTCCTGCCGCGCGATCAAGGCGGAAGGCGTGCGGAAGTCGCCCTGCCCGTAGCCGCCGTACTCCCCCGCCATGACGTTGAGCGAGAATCCTTGGCGGACCGCGCCGGGCGGAACGGGAGAAAAACTCAGCTCGGATGCGGGCACGAGGCAGGAAAAATCATCCTCCCCCACCCGTTTTCCGTAGTGAATGTGCTCGAGATCGCCCTCCGGACAGACGCGGAAGACGTAGCTCGTCGTCCTTCCGTGCAGGAAAAACGTCCGCGTTTCGGCATGATACTTGATCACGGCGTCACCTCATAATATCGTATTTTTTGACATAAAACTGCCCGCTCGCTCTTTGAAAGGCACATGGGAAGCGGCGCGAACTCTTCGCCCGCTCTGTGGGGAAGATTCCCCCACGGCTCGATGCAGACCGCGCTCCCTCCTTGGGGGCGCCATAGGAGCAAATTGGCTGCCCCGCCGAAGGAAAACCGAAGCTCGCAGTTTCCCTCCGAAAAGAGCGAGACCGTACGGGAGCGGACGTTCCCAAAGATCAAAGTCTTTCCGTCTTCGAACATCGATTCGGCGAGTTTGAGCTCGTATCCTGTACCCATGTCCGCAGTCTCCCCCGTCAAAAGCCCCTCTTCATCGTGCCCGAGCGAGAGAAAGCGCTCCTCCTTTTCAAAGAGAAGAACGTAATCCGAGATGGGCGAGAAGAGGGCGAAGGAGAAGTGCCCGCCCAAGCTCAGCGGCATGGGATCTTCCCCGAGGTTGACTGCCTCAAACCGCGCGTGCAACCCGTCTTCTTCGATCTCGTATTCCGCTTTTAGCACAAAGTCGTACGGATAGAGTTTTTTTGTCTCCGCGCTTGCGGAAAGGGTAAATTCCGCGCGCTTGCCGTCGCAAAAAGACAGTAAAAAATGAGACTTCCTCGCAAATCCGTGGCGGGGAAGCCGCAGCGTTTTGCCGCCGTCGCTAAAGGGGCGCATTCCGCAGACGGGGAATAAAACCGGCGCGTGCCCCGCCCAAGCCCCGTTTTCGTTCTGCCAAAGCCGTTCCCGCCCGCAAAATTTTATGCTCACGGGCTCGGCGCCCAAGGGCGAGATCTCCGCGCGGATCCGCCCGTTTTCAAGGACGGCGTTCATTTGCGGTAGACCGTTTTCCCGCCGACGACGGTGGTCACGACGTCGAAATTCTCGTCTACCACGGTAAAATCGGCGCGTTTGCCGAGTGCGATGGAGCCGCAGTCCCCGTCGATCCCAAGGCCTCGCGCGGGGTTTACGGTCGCGGCGTCCACGGCTTCGGAGAGGGGGATCCCGATGTCGATGAGATTTTTGACGGCGCGGTTCATGCGGAGCACACTGCCCGCGAGCGTCCCGTCGGCAAGGCGCGCTTCGCCGCCCTTCACGAAGACTTTCTGTCCGCCCAGCTCGCTCTCGCCGTCGCCGAGACCTTTGGCGCGGATCGCGTCGGTGATGAGGACCCGTTTTCCGCGCGGTTTGCACTTGAAGAGCAGGCGGATCGCGGGCGGGGAGACATGGATCGTATCGGCGATGAGTTCGGTATAGAGCCCGTCCTCGAGGAGGGCGGCGCCGACCGTGCCGATCTCCCTGTGATGCAGGGGGGACTGCGCGTTGAAGGTGTGGGTGACGTGGTCCGCCCCCGCTTCCATTGCAGCGGCGACGTCGGAATACTTCGCCGCGGTGTGACCGACCGAGACGACGATCCCCTTTTCGCGGGCACAGCGGATGAGCGCTTCCGCACCCTCCCGCTCGGGCGCGACCGTCAGCATCTTCACCGCCCTGCCCGCCAAGAGCCGTTCGAGAAGGGCAGGGTCGGGCGGCAGAATGCACTCTTCGGGCTGGGCGCCGCAAAATTTCGGGGAGATAAACGGCCCCTCGAGATGGGCTCCCATCAGGCGCGCCCCGTGCTCCTTGCCCATTGTCTTATAGACGGCGTTTACGGCGGCGACGGTCTGCGCCTCGGTTTGGGTCATGGTCGTAGCCAAAAAGGAACAAGTCCCCTCCGCGGCGAGCGTGCAAGAGATCGTATCGAGCGCTTCGTACGTCCCGTCCATCGCGTCGGCGCCGCCTGCGCCGTGGATGTGCTCGTCGATAAATCCCGGGAGGACAAGAAGCCGCTCGGGGAAGATCTCCCCCTCCCCTTCTAAGCTCAGAAACCTCTCCGAAAAGGTGAGCCCGCAGGTGACGATCTTGCCGTCTATATAGATTTTTGCAGCCTTGAACGCGGACATGGTAACCTCCTAAGCGGTCTCATGTAAGAGCGACGCCGCTTCCCGATCGAGAATGACGTAGAGATCTTCGTGCTGTTTCAGAGCGCTCGCGGGGAGCGCGGGGTCGGCGTCTTCCTCGATCAGACGGCGCACCGCCTCCGCCTTGTTCCGCCCGTTTGCGAGCAGGACGACCGTCTTTGCCCGCACAATGTCCGCAAGCCCCATCGTAAACGCCTGTTTGGGGACGTCTTCAATGCGGTCGAAGAGGCGGGAATTGTCGCGGACGGTGCTCTCGGCGAGGGTGACGATGTGCGTGCGCGCGTCGAAGGGCGTCCCCGGCTCGTTGAACGCGATGTGCCCGTTGGAGCCGATCCCGAGGAGTTGAAGATCGCGGGGGAGACGGTCGAGCAAGCCGTCGTAACGGGCGCACTCTTCGGCGGGATCGGGCGCGACGCCGTTCGGAATGTGCGTGTTCTGCGGGAGAATATCGAGATAGCGGAAGAGATTTTCCCGCATGAAATAGGCGTAGCTCTGGCTGTGCGCGGCGGACAGACCGGCGTATTCGTCGAGATTGACGGTCTTCACGTCCCGATAGGAGACGGTGCGGTCCTCCGCCATGAGACGGTAGAGCCCGAGCGGGGTGGAACCCGTGGCGAGCCCCAAAACGGCGTCTTTCTTCTTTGAGACGAGGGACCCGATGACACCGTACGCCGCCCTGCTCATTGCTTCATAAGTTTCCGTAACGATCAGTTTCATAATTTCCTCTTTGGCTAAGATCAGAGGGACGCGGCGGCGATGGCTTGCCCCACGCGCACGCGTTCCCCTTCGAACACGGAGACCTCTGCCGTCATCTCGGGATAATCGGCGGCAAGGACCTCCCTGCAACGTTTCAAAATGAGCTCGCCCCCTCTCCCGCTCATCACTCTTCCGAGCAGAAGAATGTGGGCGGCGTCATAGATACGGGCGTAAAGGGGCAGGGCATGCCCGAGGTAGACCCCGATGTCCGAGAAAACGGTAGCGGCAAGCGGGTCGCCCTCCTCCAAAAGACGTTGGGCCTCGGCGAGCTTGGCGGCGGGAGTCTCCCCGCGGAAGCGGTAGCCCCCCCTTTCCATGAGACGGATGACGGCGTCCTGCGAAAAATACTTAGAGCCCACGCCATAGTCGCCGCTCCATTCATCGGCGGGCGCGCCGCTTTGCAGATCGACGGGCGCAAAGGCGAATTCGGAGAGCCAGCCGTTGAGCCCGCCCTCCGCATTGATATAGCCCGCCGCCTCGCTCGTGCCCATCGCGATCCCGAGCACTCTGCCCTCGCCGAGCGCCATACTCCCCGCAAGCGCCGTGACGTCTCCGTCGTTGGCGACGGTGACGGGCGCGCCGATCTCCTTTGCCGCGTTGAGATAGATGTCGCGGACAAATGCGCCGTAGCGGGAACGGTCCACTTTCAGAAAGAGGGAGGCGACCATCGCCTTGTTGTCAACGTACACCCCCGCGGAAGAGACGCCGACGGAATCGACGCGCGGCATCTTGGACGCCGCAGTTCTGAGCGCCGTCACGATCTCGCGAAAATGATATGAGGGGTCGGATTCCGTCTTGGGATGCCACAGAACTTCCTCCGAATAGACGACTTCCCCGTCAACGACGGCGCTGACCTTCCGATCGCTCCCGCCCGCGTCGAAGCCGATCCTGCATCCTTTGAGATTGCCGCCCACGCGGAAGGAAGCCGCTCTCCTATGCGGCAGGGTTGAGAGTTTTCTCACCTCGAAGGGCGCCTCATAGACGCCGCTCATAAATCCGCTGTCGAACGACCGCTCGCCGCCCATGTACCGCCGCCGCAAGTCTTCGAAGACTTCGTCGCTCCCGTACACGCCGAGAATGTTGCCGCCGTACGCCCAAAGGAGCAGTTTTGCGATGCGCTCGGCGAGGCGGAGGGTACGGCTGTCCGCGCGGACAAACCCCTCGAAGACGCACACCTCTTCGCTCCCGCCGTGGGAGACGGAGATCGCATACATTTTCTTTTGGGGAGAGGCGGCGACGTCCGCCTCATACGCCCTCCATTCGGCGATCATGGGAAGGAAGGTCTTATCGGAAACAGGAAGGATCATAGGGTTCTCCTCGATAGAAGTTCACCCGAAGGTCTCCCCTCGGGTGCGGTTGGAATTGGGGGACGGAAGGGATCAGCCCTCCGTATGGCGCTTGATTACGTCCACAAAGTGCTCCGTGATGAGCTTGGGACGGGTAATGGCGCCGCCGATGACGACGCGCTCGATGCCCGCGCCGAGGACCTCTGCGAGCCCCGCAAAGGAGTTGATCCCGCCCTCGGCGATGAGCCGCGACGGACCGATCCGCTCCACGAGCGTGCGGCAGAAGGGAATATCGGGAATGACGATGTCTTTCGTCTCCTCGGTGTAACTGCGGAGGGTGGTGGAGATGTAGTCGAAGCCCATTTGTTCGGCGGAAAGCGCCTCATCGAGGGTCGCGATGTCGGCCATGATCGCCTTATCGCTGTGCTCGCGGATATAGCGCACGAGCTGTTCCAACGCCACGCCGCCCGGACGGGGACGAAGGGTCGCGTCCATGGCGATGACGTCGCAAGAGGAGGCGCACAGGGCTTTGACTTCCCGCAGTGTGGGCGTGATGTAGACGGGTTGACCGGGATAGACCCGTTTGATGAGCCCGACGATGGGGATCCCCCCTTCGATCAGGCGGTGGATCGCGTTGATGTCCTTCACCGTGTTTGCACGGATCCCGACGGCGCCGCCCTGCATGGCCGCGAGCGCCATTTTCGCGATCGTGTCCCCTCCGTAAAGCGGCTCGTCTTTGAGCGCCTGGCAGGAGACGATCAGTCCCTTCGGAAGAATGTCTTTCATAGTCCTTACCTTGCCGTGTGTTCCAAAGAGTCCACGTCCTTTATGATAGCATATTGGGGGCGGGCAAGCAAGCGAATTCGCGCTCTTTCGGCAAAAAACGCCCGCCTGCCCGTGCCTCTCCCGCCCGCGGGGGCGGGAGAGGGGGTGGGAGGAATGTTACTTCGCGTTTGCGAAGCCGTTTTTGAAGGCGTCCCAAGTCTTCTTGAGATCGGTGTAGGTCTCGGGGCGGTCCTTGATGTTTGCGTCCGTAAACTTCAAACGATTGGTGATATGGCCGCCCGCATAGTCGTTGCAGTTGAACCAGATGAGCCCCTTGATCTGCTTGACGTAGTCGGCGGGATTTTCGGCATTGAGCTCTTCGAACATCCCCTCGACCCACTTCGCCTGCGCGTCCGCATTTCTGCCGAGCGCGCCCGTGGCGTCGCCGCCCGAGCCGCACGCGAACTCGCCGATGATCATGCCGTACTCGTCAAAGTACTGCTTGTTCTTCTTGTAGAGATCGCCGTAATGCTTCTTGAAGGTGGTCATCTGGGAGGCGGCGTCGCCCACATAGTTGTTGAATTCATAGCTCGTGCCGCCGAGAAGCTGGACGTAATCGGTCCCCGGGAAGTAGCAAAGGTCCTCGCCCCAACCCGAATAAGGGCAGGAGTCGGCGATGGGATTCCACACCCAGATCACGTTGTCGACGCCGTTTGCGATGAAGATGTCATAGAGATGCCGCCACGTCATCGTGAAGATATCGGGATCGAGCAGGTTCATGATGCCCGAGTAACTCGTCCAGTCGGTGTTCATCTCGTTGTTGAGACGGAACATGACGGGCTTTTGATATGCCTTGATGTCCTGCGCGAGCCGCTCGAAATAGGTATCGTACTTGCCGCGGAGGATGTCAAACAAGGGCGAATACTCCTCATCGACCAAATTGTTGTTGGTCGTGAACTGATAGGTGAATTCGAGGACGGGCTTGGTCCCGTCGCCGTTGCCGCCCGCGAGCTCGGTCGCCATTGCAGTCGGGAAGTAGTGGGGAATGCGCTTGGGATTATCCGCCGCGCCCGAGCCGAGGTGGGTATAGGTCATGCAGATATCGAACTTCTTGCCGCCCCAAACCTCGTTTTCGATGAATTCCTGCATCTTCTTGCTGTTTGCGAGATAGGTATCGTACGATCCGCCGCCGGGGACCAAACTGCCCGCGTCGCCCGGCATGGAATAGCTGAATACGCCCCAGCTCTTGGTCTCCTGCGCCATGAAGCCGCGGAAGAAGTTCCTCGTCTCTTCGTTCCAATGGGGATCCTCGACGGGCTTGCCCGCGTCGAAGTAGTTGCGCTGGATGCCGCGGGAGGAGAAGTGCGTCCACGTCATCACGAGTTCGTCCATGATCTCGTGGCGGTCCTCCTTGGATTTCATCACGAAGAAGCCGAAATAGCGGCTGTCGTTGACCGCGTGCACGACGCCGATGTTGTAGAAGGGGCGCTCGATCTTCCCGTCCTCGTCCTCGATCTCGATATCGAGACGGTAGATCTCATAGCCCGGGCGCTTGGTGAGGTTGCCGCTCGAGACGGTCGGATAGGTGTGAGAGCCGTCCGAAGTCCCCGTCGCGGGGTTGACGGGATCGACCGTGAAATCGAAGTCTCTGAGCTTTGTGAGGTGCTGGTGTTCGAGATAGGTATCGTTGATGACGTGGCGGAGCAGCCATTCGTTGACGTAGATCTGCCATCCGTCGGGTTTTGCGATATAGGGGTTGGAAGATTCGGGGCTGTAAGTTAAGATAGAGTCCCCGAAGGTGTATTGGATGCGGTATTTGGCGATGTTGTAGTCGGCAGTCACTGCGGCGACGGGGATGGTGAACGCCGCGCCCGCCGAGACGTTGACGATGCGCGTCTTGGTCCCGTTGTAGAGCTCGAGCTTGACGTCCTGCCTGCTCGTGATCTCGGAGAGCCCCGTCTTATAGCCGCCGTCTACGAAGAAACGCGCGCCCGTGACGTCGTCCGCCGTGGCAAATCCGCCCGCCGCGTCCGCGACTTCGCCGTTCTTGAAAATGTCGTTGAAGGCATAGCCGATGGAAGCGCGGTCGGTCTGGAGCTCGGTCCCCGCGGCTTCGGGGGGCGTCTCCTCCTTGGGGGGATCTTTTTCGCCTGAGCCGCAACCCGTGATACAGCACGCGCCCAAAAGACAGGCGCCCAATGCAAGTGCGATGATCTTTTTCATAGTGTTCTCCTTATCGGGACTTTCCCCTTATTTCATTCTTGATAATAGACGTCTTTCCCCGCACAGAGGGCGCGGAAGGGCGTATTTTGACGGTTCTTGCGGGCATGGCATTCCCGCGAATACCAAGCGAGCGAGATGGCGTTCCCGAGGTCGTCGGAGAACTCCATGCTCCCCTCTCCCGCGAAGAGGAAGGTGAGCTCGGTATAGCGGTCGAGCGAGTTGCCCACGTCGGAACAGAGTTTCCCGCCGCTCAAATTGAGCGGGACGCAGCGGTTATCCCGCAAAAAGACGGGCAGACGGCGGGTTTTTAAGGGAACTTCGTGCCAGCCGCCGCCGTACAGCGCGCCCGTGTAGAAGTCGTACCACCTCCCCCGCGGGAGATAGAACTTCCTCGTCTTGACGTAGTCCCTCAGAACGGGTGCGACGAGGAGCGCGTCCCCCACCATGAACTCATCCTCGATGTTGAAGGCTGTCTCGTCCTCGGGGAATTCGAGCGCGAGGTGGCGGAGAATGGGGATGCCCGTCTTCGAAGCCTCCTTCATGAGCATCCAAAAGTAGGGCAGAAGGTTGTAGTGCAGAAAGAACTGTTCGCGGAATACGCCGAGCAGGGCGTCGTTTTTGTGGTACGCCGCGATGTTCCACGGACTGCGGTCGTTGATCTTCCACGCGCCCGTAAAGTCGCACCGTCCGTTGGAGACGGGATCGCTGTGCCACTGCATGACGGGCAGAAACGCCGCCGTCTGCAACGCGCGGAGATAGAGTTCCGCCGAGGGCAAATAGCCCGAGAAGCCCGCGATGTCGTAGCCCCACAGGGAGGTTCCAGAGAGCCCCGCCGAGAGCCCCGCCTTCAAGACGGAGGCGAACTCCTGCCATGTGGACTCCTGATCGCCCGCCCACATCACCGAGAACGACGGACTGCGCTGTCCGCCCGCGCGGGAAAAGACGATCCGCTCCTCCCCCGCGAATGCGGCGAACGCCTCGGTGTACAGTTCGGGGTAGCGGTTTCTCCCCTCCGCGCCCGTCGTGCCGTCGGAAAAGCGTACGGTCGGGTCGTGGATGAATTCGCCGCCGTCCGTCTTGAATCCGTCGATCCCGAGCTCTTTGAGATACTCGAAACGGCTGAACCAATAGCGGGAGGCGCATTCGCTCGTGAAGTCGGGGACCATGCTCCCGATGCACCATGTGTGCGGGATCTCGTAGGGCGTGCCGTCGGCGTTTAGGACGGCGTATCCCTCCGCCTTCACCCGTTCGTTCTCCGCGAGGCAGACGTCCGCGTTCCAGCCTGTCTCCAAATTGTCCCCCTGCGCATAGATGGGGACGACCCAGAGGAGGAGCCTCAGCCCGCTCGCATGGAGATCGTAGATGAGTTTTTTGGGATCCTGCCACGGCGCGCCGTAGCGGATCTCGCCGTTTGCCGCGGTCGATCCGTTGAAGAGACAATGGGTGGTGAGGTCGCTCCACGGTTCGGCGACGATCACGTTATGGGGGAAGTTGTAATACCGCGTCAGAAGGCGTTGCTCCTCGATCTCGTCCTGCGTACGCCAGCGGTTGGCGCTCATCCACGCGCCGAGCGCCCATTTGGGGAAGAGACGGGGAAAGCCCGTGAGCGAGCGGAACTGCGTCAAGATCTCCTTGGGCGTCCCCTCGAAGTAGTAGATGTCTGCCCGCTCCCCTTTGGACCCTTCGGGGAAGGAGACGGTCAGCTCGCCGTCTTTGCGGAAGTCGAAATCCACTTCGAGATAGGTATCCACATAGAGACCGAAGCCGTCGGGTGTGAGGAAGAAGGGCATGGAGTAGTAGGTATACTCTCCCTGCCTGAAACACTTCTCCCGCACGCACGCCTGTACCAAACGTCCCTTTTGGTTGACGCTGTCGAATTTTTCGCCGAAGCCGAATACGGCGCGGTATTCCCGTTTAAGGGTGAGCGAATACCCGCTTTCGGTGCGGAGAATGTGTTTTTCGTAGATCTTTTTCATCGGTCACTCCTTCCGCCGGAGAACGAAATCCATCTCAAACGTCCTGTTCCAAGGAGAAGATACGTCTATGTCCCCGACGTATGCGGCGAGTTCGGGGAAGTTTTCCGCCATATATCTCAAAAGTTCCTTCCTCGCCGCCTCGGTCACGTTGCCGCGCACGCCGTCCAGCTCGAACACGGTACAGCCGTTTTGGGGGACGGCGTTCTCGTCGATCCATGTGCGGGTGTGGGAACAGTAGCCCACGTCGTCGTAGTAGCGGTGAAGCAGAAAGTAGAGATTTTCCCCGTACGCTCCCCCCGCAAAGCGGAGAGAAGCCTGTGCGAGCGCCGTGCCCAAGGTGTTGGAAGCGGTGTTCCAGCCCGCATAGGCGTCGATCGCGAGGAGAAGCCCTTCGTCCCTGAGATAGCCGACGAGCTCGAGATCGCTGTGGGTGGGATAGGCGACGTCCGCCACCGCGACCGTCTTGCCCTCCCCCTTCGCGTACTTCAAAAAGGCGATATATTCTGGCAGACTGCGCTCTACGTCGTAGGCGCGGTAGAGCCCGCTGTCGCCGTAGATCATCTCCGAGCCGACGTTGACCGCGAGGACGATGTCGCACTCGGGAAGGGAGTAGACCCGCCGCGCACCCGCGGCAAGGATCTGGTTTTTCACGGTCGCGTCCAGCGTCCTGTCCTCAAAAGACGGGACGACGAACGGACCGTTCGCAGACGAATAGTAGACGTAGACCTTGGGCATGGTACCCTTGTTTTCGTTCACCGCACGCGCGATCATGGTGAGACCGACGTCGTCGGCGGCGGGATAGACGGGCACTTTGAGCCGAAGGTTTTTCTCTTTCAGACGGGCGACGACCTTCTCTTGGTCCATCGCGGTGTAGCCGTAGGGAGCGCTGTCGTCCTGCGGGACGGAGAATCCCGCAAACACGCCCTCCGCTACGAGACCGAGCGCATGAAAGAGCACTTCGAGGTTGACGGCGCGCCGCGCTTCGAAGTCGGCGCGGTACGGGCGGGTCTTTTCCTCGGTGCGGGCGAGATCTTCCTCCTCGGCGGCGGTCAGGATCCCAAGCCGCCGCTTGTGGACGTATCTTCCGTAGAGGTGCATCTCCGCACCGCACAGGGCGTAATAGTCGGGCTCCTCGTCGGAGAGGGAGAAGACGGGGCACCGCATGATGGTCATAAACCCGTAGATTTTCAATGCGGGATGTTCCCCTTTCAGCTCTTTGACGAAGTCCACCCGCTTTTTGAGCTCCTCCGCGCTCTCGTGGTGGAGGCGGGAGGGAATGAGCCCGCCGTAGACCAACGTATCGAGCGAGAGAATGCAGGCGTCCGCATTCTTTGCCTCTTCCCTCAGCCATGCGGCGAGACGGTCCCTCTCCGCGGGGCGTTTTTTGCGCCCCATGTCCGCATAGGGCGGAAGGACGATCTCGTCGTCCGCCTTGGGAAGGATCGCGGGGAAGGTGTAATTACAAGGTCTCTCGTCGAGAGGAAGAAGCACGATGCGCATAAATCAGCCTTTGACCGAACCGATCTGGATGCCGCCGCGGATGTAGCGGACGACGTAGGGATACATGAGGAGGATGGGCAGGATGCTCGCGAGCATCGCCGCCGCCTCGACGTTTTGGATGTTGGCGGCAAGCCACGGGTTGTTCTTATCGAACGACGAGTCTTGCAGCATGAGATAGATGTAGTAGGCGAGAGGCTGTGCCGCTTTGCCCGCGTCCGATTGGTTGATGAAGAGCAGGGCGGAACCGTAGCTGTTCCACGTCCCCACGATGGTGAAGAAGCAACAGCTCCCCAAAATGGGCAGGGACATGGGAATGATGATGCGGAAGAAGAGCTGGATGTCGCTCGCGCCGTCCAATTTCGCCGCCTCCTCGATGTCCGAGGGAATGCCTTCGAAGAAGGTCTTGAAGTAGAGCAGGTGGGTGACGTTGCTGATCGAGATGAAGATGATCGACCAGATCGTATTCAAGAGCCCGAGCGCGGACATCAGAAGGTAGATGGGAATGATCCCCGCCGAGAACAGCATGGTGATGATGAAGAACATCATGATGCCGCTCTTGAAGGGGCAGTCCTTTTTGGAGAGCGGATACGCCGCCATCGCCTCGACGAGGTTGGAGCCGACCGTCACGATCAGCGTGATGACGACGGAGTTGCCGAACGCCCGCCAGAAATTCTTCGCGCCGTCGCCCGCGAGCACATATTCGAAGGCTTTGAGGGTGGGACGGACGGGATAGATCACCACGTCCAAATTGAAGTTGCCGTTGTTGAACGCGAGCGAGAAGTAGTTGAGGAGGGGGAAGCAGACGAGCACGACGAAGAAGAGCAAGATGACAATGTTCAAAACCGCGAGACAGCGGTCGAGCACGCTCTCCTTGATCTTATTGGGGTTGCGGCGGAAGGGATTGCGCCGTCTCTTTGCGGGCGGAAGATACCCTGCTACGGCTTCGGGAGCCGCGGTCTTATCTGTTTTTTTCATCGCGCGCCTCCTTTACCACAGCCCGCGCTTCATCGTGCGCGTCGTGATCGCGTTGCCCACCAGCATGAGGAAGAGCGCGATCGCACCGTTGAAGACGCCGAGCGCCGTCGCAAACGGAATGTTGTTTTGGTTCAGAACGGAGATCTCATAGAGATAGGTATCGAGAATGATCTGCGAGTCGTGGAGATCGGTCGAGATCTGCATCATCGTATAGATCTGCTCGAAGCCCGCCGCCATCATGCCGCTGATGTTGAGCACCAGCATGAGCGCGATGGTGGGAAGGATGGACGGGAGGGTGAGGTACCACATCTTTTGCAGGCGGTTGGCGCCTTCGAGCGTCGCCGATTCGTAATACGTCTTATCGATCGACGCGATCGCCGAATAGAAGAGGATACACCCCCATCCCGCGCCTTTCCATGCCGAGAAGAATACCGCGAGGGGCTTGAACCACGCGTCCTGCGCCATGATGTGCCCCGTCACCCTTCCCAAAATTCCCACCGAAGGATTCAAAAGTCCCGCCCAAATACCGATGACGATCGCCCACGAGAGGAAGTTGGGGATACAAATGATGATGAGGATCACCTTCGCGAGCGATTGATGTTTGAGCTCGGAGAGCATGACCGCGATCACGATGGAGAGCGGGAAGCAGAAGGCGAGGCGGAAAAGGTTGATGAGCAATGTATTCCCCACCGCCTTGTAGAAGGTATTATCCACAAAGATGTTGAGGAAGTTGCTGAACGTCCACGCTCCGTGGGTGAGATTCCAGATGATGTCGCCCTGCGAGAGGTCGAACTTCCCGTCCGCGCCGTCTTTGAAGGCAAAGATCACGCCGAGCATGGGGACATAGGAGAAGAGGAGCGTAAAGACTGCCGCCGGAATGATGAACCAAAGCACGCCTCTGTGCTTTTTGACCTTCTTCCATTGGCTGTGCCAAAAGCCCTTTTTATCGCTCTTTGGGCGACGTTCGGGCTTGGGGATCGCCGCCGCGACGTCCGCGGCGGCTGATTCTTCGTGTTGTTTCATCGGGATACCCCCATTTTACCGTGACCGAGCCTCACGCTTTCTTGTTTTTGACGTTGTTGTACCAATCGGTCATTTCGTCGCGGATGATCTCCGACCAATAGAAATACTCGCTCCCCTTGGACTTTCTCTTGGTGAGCGCGCCTTGGCGGGCGCTGTTGAGCGTCTTTTCGGGATCGGAGGAATCGATCGCGCTCGAAATGCTGTTTTTCAGCATCGTGCGGGCGAGAATGGAGACGGGCGCCCAATGTTTGAAGGGCGGCGCCATCGCCATGGGGTTGGTGATGATCGTATCGTCCATCTTTTGGACGACCTGCCATGCGTTGAAGCCTACTTCGCGGAGATGGAAAAGGGCGCGCGCGGAAATGACGTTGGTGCCGTTGCAGTACTGCGAATTGTCGTTGATCTGCGCGATGTAGCGGTCGGTCAGATGGATCCACTTGCCGCCGCCCGAGACCGTCTTATCCTTGACGCCGTCTCCCGTCGAGTCGTAGGAGTAGGAGTAAGGGCGGAGGAAGATGTTCCGCTTGACAAAGTCTTCGTGGGCGGAGAATTCCTCGTCGCGCTCGGGCGTGTATTCCGAAGCCGCGGGCGCGCCTTCGGGCGCTTCGATCTCATACCAATGGGTGGCGTAGTTGGGATCGCTCGGATCGGCAGGGTTGACGGGATCGCCCGTCCCCTCCGTTCCGCCGTAGAAGTCTTCGAAGTACTCCATCTTTTTGGCGAGGAAGTCGATGATGTAGAGCGCTTCTTTCGCCATGTAGTGGGGAATGACGGTGTAGTAGGAGACGCCTGCGTCGCCGCCCTCGATCATCGCTTTCTCCTGTACATAGGAGCCGTCCGAACCGTCGCCGCGGACGCGGAGCGACCAGCCGATGACGTGTTCGCGGAGATATTCGTAGTTGTTCTGCTCTTGGGTGAGCCCGAGCGTTTTGGCGATTTTCCCCTGCTGTTGGACCGTGTTGATGAGGGGGATCATGTGCCAATAGGAGATGAAGGCGCAGGAGTGGAGCTCCTTCGCGAATCTCTGGTAGAGGTCCTCCACCGCTTCGCTCTGCCAATCGGGGGCGATCACGTCCTCGTGGCGGAGTTTATTCATATACTTCGTATACTTCGTGACGTTTTCGCTGTAAATATACTGCTGGATCCGCCCGTCTTCGGCGACGTAGAATTGGAGCGGGACCTCGAACGCGCCCTTGATCTGGGTGATCTCGTTGGAGTTGTTGCCGGGGATGCCGAGCGCGCTGTAACCCTTGCTCGACCCGAATTTCTCCTGACACTGCTCCAACGCCCATGTGACTTCGGAGAGCGTCTCGGGCGTACCTTGCGTGTTCTCGGGGAACTGCTCCGCGAATCCGATCTGCTCAAGGTGGTTGAGATTCCATACCATGGCGGAATCGGTCATGCAGACGTAACCGAAATCGGGAATACCATAGATGTGTTTATTGCCCTCTTCGTCGACGAACGTCGCCGCGTCCCAACCGTAATCCATGAGATCGATGAGCTGATAGAGGATCTTCCCCTGCGTGGTGTTCTCCAAGAGCTCGGTGAGGTCGAGGAAGGTCCCGTTTTCGAGATAGGGATGGTACTGCGCCTCGGTCAGCTTCATGAAGTGGTACTTCTCGCGGTTGGAGAGCGCTTTCTGCACGTCGTCGTCGGCGTTGGCGCCCATTTGGTCGTAGGTGACCTTATAGCCCGTCTTCTCCTCGATGATCTTGGCGGAATCGTCGTGCCCGAAGGCGCCGATGCCCGTCTTGGGATAATATCCTTTGAGGGCGATGGGCTTGGAGAGATCGACGTCCCAATCGATTGCCGAAGTATACTGCTTTCCGCAGCCCGCAAATGCGGCAAACGAGCCGAACGCCATCACGAGCGCAAGAACGGCTGCAATCTTCTTTTTCATAAAATTCCTCCTGTTTGACGCCTTCCCCTCTCCGTAAGGGAGAGGGGGACGCTTTGAATATCTTCCGCTCTGCCGCCCCGGGGACCGGTTTTAAGATGTCTGCATGATGTCTCAAAATCGGGGTAGGGTTTCAGGGTCGTGTTTCAGGGACGTCCCCAAGGCGGCAGATTGGAATTCAATGGGTCTTACCCGCACTGCGGGAAGGTCAAGCCTTTTTCTCGATTGCTTCGGCGATCCCGAACCCGGCAATTACTGCTCGACGGGAGCCTTTACCGCGGTGACGGTTGCGGTGATGCCGAGCCCGTTTTCGGTTTTCTGCGTTGTAGGAGAGTCGCGATCGATAATGTCGAAGATGTACTTGAGGCTCGCCGCGAAGGTGCTCTCATTGGGAAGCCCGAAGTAGATCTCATAGTTGTAGTTGCTGTCGCGAAGGTCGCCCGACTTGATGTTCCAAGCGAATCCGTCTTCCGTCAAGTTGAAGTTCACGAGGTGCGCATTGACGACTGCCGCCATTTCTTCGTCGAGGAAAGGAGTTTCGCCGCGGTCGAGAGCCGCCTTGATCTTCCCTGCGAGAGTGAGAAGCGCATAGATGTGCGAATAGTCTGTGTAGAATTTCCCACTGCGCTCGTTGGAGCCTTTAATGCTGTTGAGCAAGGCTTGCAGGTGCGCTCCGAGGGTGACGTTCTCCTCCTTCAATTTCTGCTCGATGAAAAGTGCGCAGAAAGCGTTTTGACAATTATTATTGTCGTCGGAATCGAACTTCCCGCCGAGGGAGTACAGCTTCGCGTACATCGTCTCGATGATCTGCTCACCGGTGAGAGGAACGAGGGTGGGCGTATCCCAAAGGTTGCCCTGCGCCACTGAGACGCTCTTGCCCGCGACCGCCGTCTTCATCGCGTCGAGGTCGGCGAGGAGCGCCGCCCATGCGGTGAATTCTTCTTCGGGATAGCGTTCGTGGACTGCCGTGAGATCGTCTTCGCCAAGCGCCGCGTAAGGGGTCTTGATGTGTTCGTCGTAGTACTTCGCGGAGGTGTAAAGATAACCTTTAATGGTCTCTTCCGTCGTCGTCCAACCTGCCCACGCATACTCGCTGAGCTTGCCGATCTTTCCCATTTCGTTGACGACCGCCTGAGCCGCTTGGCTGAGCTGTTGCTCGACGGGGCCCTCGACTGCGGTGACGGCTTCGGTGATGCCGAGCCCGTTTGCAGTCGTCTGCGTCGTGGGAGAATCGCGCTTGATGATGTCGAAGATGTACTTGAGGCTCGCCGCAAATTTATCTGCGTTGGGAAGCCCGAAGTAGATCTCATAGTAGAGGTTGCTGTCGCGAAGGTCGCCCGACTTGATGTTCCAAGCGAATCCGTCGTCCGTCAAGGTGAAGTTCACGAGGTGCGCGTTGACGACTTCTGCCATTTCTTCGTCGAGGAAGGGCGTTTCGCCGTTGTCGAGATCCGCCTTGATCTTCCCTGCGAGGGTGAGAAGCGCATAGATGTGCGTGAAGTCGGTATAGAATCTTCCGCTACGGCCGTCGGACCACGCCGCGTTCTTGATACTGTCGATCAAGGTTTGCAGGTGCGTTGCGAGAGTGACGCCATCCGCCTTCAAGGTCTGCTCGATGAAGAGTGCGCAGAAGGCATTCTGGAACGTGTTATTGTCGTCGGAATCGAACTTCCCGCCGAGGGAGTACAGCTTCGCGTACATCGTCTCGATGATCTGCTCGCCGCTGACGGTGGTGAGGGTGGGCGTCTCCCAAAGGTTGCCCTGCGCCACGGAGACGGATTTCTCCGCGACCGCCGTCTTCATCGCGTCGAGGTCGGCAAGGAGCGCCGCCCATGCGGTGAATTCCGCTTCGGGATAGAGCTCGTGGACCGCCGTAAGATCGTCCTCTTCGAGCGCCTCGTAAAGGGATTTGATGTGTTCGTCGTAATACTTCGCGGAGGTGTAGAGATAGCCCTTAATGGTCTCTTCCGCCGTCGTCCAGCCCGCCCATGCGAACTCGCTGAGCTTGCCGATCTTCTCCATTTCGTCGTAAACTGCCTGCGCTTCTTGGGACATGGGCGGCGCGTAAGGCTCATCTACCGCCGTGACCGTGCCGCTCACGCCGAGGCCGTTCTGCGTCGCGGTGACCTGACCCTGCGAGTCGCGCTCGACGATCTTGAGAATGTACGCGATCGTGGCTTTGGGGCCGTCGAGGTTTTCGAGCCCGAAGTGAAGCTCGTAGTTGATGTTTGCCAGATAGCGGATATGTCCGTCGTTCTTAAAGTTCCAAGCGAAGCCGGGTTCGGTGAATTCGAAGTTCACCATGTACTCGTTGACGACTGCCGCAAGCTCGGTATCGAGGAAGGGCTTGGTGCCCGCTTCTTCGAGCGTTTTCAGGCGCTTGATCTGGGTGAACGTATAATAGATGTACAGGAAGTCGTCTACGAACTTCTGCCCGTCGTACTGGGAGTTCGCCGTGTTGGGGTCGGCGGCGAGGAGCCCTTCGTAGAACCCGTCGATCATATCGCTTTCGAAGTCGATCCCCGCCTCTTCGATCCTCTGCATGAGCACGAGGATATAGAAGGAAAGATCGAAATCATTGTTGGAGTTGAAGGCGGGATACGCCTTGCCCTTGAGCGTATAGATCTTGCCGATGAGGGTGGAGAGGATCGCCTCGCCTTCCAAAGTCTCGGTGGCGGAGAAATCTTCCTTCGCGAGCGTGACGCTCTTTTCCGCGGTGAGCGCGATCATTCTGTCGAGCTCGGTAAGAAGATTTGTCCACGCGGCGATGTCCTCTTCGGTGTAGAGCAGATTCACTTCGGCTTTTTGGTCCTCGGTGAGAAGGTCGTACTGCGCCTTGATCTCCTCTGCCTTCTTTGCGGAGGTGTAGAGATACCCCTTAACGGTCGCGTCCTCCGTCTTCCAGCCGACGTAGTTGTACTTCTCGTTGAACTTGCCGATGGTATCGTAGAGATCGACCACCGCCTGCGCCTCTTCGGAGATCTCGGGCACGTTGGGGCCCGTCACGGCTTCCACTTCTTCGGTGACGCCGAGCCTGTTTGCGGTGATGGAAACGTCGGGAGCGTCGCGCCCGATAATCTCGAGAATGTTCAAAAGGTTCGACGGGAAGTTCGCCGCGTCGGGAAGCCCGAAGAAGATCTCATAGTTGTAGTTGGCGTCGCGGATCTGCTGATTGTTGTGGTCGAAGTTCCACTTGAAGCCGGGTTCGGTGAATGCGAAGTTCACCATGTAGGTGTTGACGATCTCCGCCATCTCCTCGTCGAGGAAAGGCTTCCCGCCTGCGTCGATCTCCGTCTTGACCTTCGCCGCGAGCGTAAGGACATGATAGATGTATTGGAAGTCGTCTACGAACTTCTGTCCGTCGTAGGAGTCGCCGGGACCGTCGTTGCCGCAAAGGGAATCGAAGAGGTCGCCCGTAAGATATGTAGGAATGGGAAGCTCGGCCTCTTGCGCCTTTTGGAGCAGGAAGAGCGCATAGAACGAGAGATTGAAATCGTTGTTGGAGTTGAAGGCGGGATACGTCTTGCCCTTGATCTCGAAGAACTTATCGAAGAGCTTCGCGACGATTTCGATCCCCGTGAGGGTATCGCCCGGCTGCTCCTTGTCCATATTCTGGTTCGCAAGGGCGATGGAAGCCGCTTGAAGCGCCGCGTTCGTCTTGATGTCTTTGAGGTCGTTATAGAGGGAGATCCAATAATTGAAGTTGTCCTCGCCGCCGTCGTAGACGCGGAAGAAGTTCGCCTTATCCTTTTCGTTCAGCGTCTTATACCGCTCGTAGATCTTCCCGAATTCGAGCGCTTCGTTGTAGATGTACCCTGCATAGGCGGGCTCTCCGGACTCTTCCTCCGCGGTGGGAGCCGCCTCGGGCATCTCGAATCCCTTGTAATGGTAGTTGGCGAGATTGCCGATCTTCTTGAGATCCGCGATCACCGCTCTTGCCTCGTCGGTGAGCTCGAAGCTCGAGATGTAGACTTCCTTCGCCGCCTTGTACGCCGTGAAATCGAGCAGGTTGAGATACATCTGCAAGATCTTGGTGAAGCCTGTGTGGTTGTCGTCGAGGCCGTACCACGCGGTGACGTTCTCGTAGTCTTCGAGATAGTCGGCGATGTTGTCCGCCGTCATGTCCGCGAGACCGTCGATGGTCTTCTGATGCTCGGCAAGCGCGCCGCCGATGAAGTTTTCGGAGGTGGGATCGCCGTCGAAGCGGAAGGAATAATAGTCCACGCTGTCTCTCGCCTCATAGGAGGAGCAGAGATAGTTGGCGAGAATGGTATAATCGTAGGTGCCGGGCGTCTCTTCGTCGTTGGCGAGGAGCACGTCGTGCCAGATCCCGCGGAATTCTTCGGGAATATCGCCGATCGCGTATTCTTCCTGCGTCATCTCTTCCTCGGTGGGGAAGTAGACCGCCGCTTCGGTCACGGCGAGGTCGAGGAAGCGGGCGCCGTTGAAGTAGTCCGCATTCTCGACGGTGTTGGTCATCGGCGACGGGTTCTTGATATCGAGCCCTGCGATGAAGACGTAGCCGTTATCCGCCGAGACGGCGTAGTTCGCGAAATGACGGTTGACCATTTCGTCGTCTACGATCACCTTCGTGAGTTCGCCGTCCTTCGTCGTGAAGACAAGCTCGTCTTCCCAATAGACTTCTTCGGTGATCTCGTCGACGCGTTTCATCGTTTGGATCCGCATCTCGAGCTCGCCCATCTGGGGCGCGAAGTAGCCGCCGTCTTCGCTCTTCGTCCACTTGGAGGAGAAGAGCTTCTCCCCGATGTTGTATTGCACATCGCAGAAGGAATTATCGCGCGAGGTGCCTTCGAAGAGGTACCAATCGCCCGTCGAAGTGTCGCACGCGATCCCGAGCGCGATGACATAATAATCCTGCCATGCGTAGAAGCCCGTGAAGGCGTACGTCTTGTCGTCCACGCCCTTGTAGGAAGGCGTGATCTTCACGTCGGAGAAGTCGAGCTTATAGCGGAGCCCCGAGACGCCCTGCTTGCGGACGGGGAACATCATCGCGCCGGCGTCCATCGTCGAGGAAAGCTCCCACACCTCCGGCGTGACGGTGTTGTTCTCTTCGCCGTGCGCGTCCAAGAGACCGTAACCGTTCCACGTCTGCGCGGACGTCGTCCCCATTTCGGTGACTTCGTGGACGACCGTCTTGGCGTTGCGGAGCACCGAGATGCTGTTTGCGGCGTCCCAGCAGTTGAAGCCCGTCAGTTCGGAGCCGTTCTCGTAGTACCAGAAGCAGTCCGAATTTCCTGCCGCATAACCCTTTCTGTTCTCGAAGAGCTTCCTCGTGTCGCCCTTCTTGGTAACGTACCCCCCCCCTGAACCGGGCAGGACTACGTCGTCGCCTTGCGAGAAGTACCCGGCGTCCGCCTTCACCGTCGCGTTGATCGCTTCGGCGATCGTCTTGTACCCGCCGATCGACGCACCCGTGTGGTCGTACGCCTGATAGGCATCGGCAACGCGGGGATCGTCACGCAGTTTCCCGCCGCCCTTTTTGCCGCACGCGGCAAGTCCGGCGACCGACGTCACTGCAATGGCGGAACCGAGCAGCATAGCCAACAGCTTTTTCATAATTTCCTCCTATCTCTACCCAAATATAATGAGTAAATCTTTCTTGGCTTCATTGTAACCCCAAAAAACCGCTTTGTCAATAGGTTTCGAAAAAAATTTTTATTTTTTCACGAAAAAAATCGCGGTTTTTCTCAGCATTTTATAAAGCAACGGTACAATGTGAAAAAAATTTTCTCTATTGTTTCGCTTTATGAACTAAAACTGCTCATTTTTGTTGAAACTTTATAAAAATCCGACCGTTTTCGGCACAAGCCGACAAAAAAAGACAAAAAAACCGCCCTCCCTCGGGAGAGCGGAAACGCGTCTTGGGCGTCTTGCAAATTGTCTCGTGCGCCGTGCCTTCGGGGGCGCTGCGGGCTCTTAGATCAGCTTGCCCGCGGTCGCGCGGCTGCTCTTGGCGTAGGACGCGTCGAAGCGGAGACGGTCCACGTTGTAGACCCCCGTGCAGAGGGCGTCTACCATGAAGAGTTGCATGATCTTCCCCGACATGGCGCCGGGATACATCGGCGATTCCATCGGACGGGCGGAGATGACGAGGTCGGCATAATGGGAGAGGGGCGACTTCTCGTAGCAGGTGATGACGAGCACTTTCATCCCGCGCGAACGGGCGATCTCCGCCGCCTCCACCGTGTCCTTCGAGGACCCCGAGACCGAAAAGATGATGATGAGATCGTTGACCCCTCTCGAAGAGAGGAGGACGTTTTGGATGTGGGTATCCCGCTCGCAATGGGTCGCCATCCCCATCATCATGAGGCGGTTGTGGAGCTCGAGCGCGGCGAGATAGGAGTGCCCCACGCCGAAACAGCAGATCGTCCGCGCGTTCATGATCATCTCCACCGCACTGCCCACGGCGGTCTCGGTGAGCCCGCGGCGGCAGTTCTCCATCGCGCGCTGGTAAGTCTCCTCGATCTCGGCGATAAAGCCCGTGGAATCGGGGATGTCGTCGTCGGCGCGTTCGGCGCTCTGGGCGAGGCTCAGGCGGAATTCCTGATACCCGTTGAACCCGAGCGAACGGCAGAAGCGGAGCACCGTGGCTTCGGCGACGTCGGTCGCCGCGGCGAGGTCGGTGATCGACATATAGATCACCTTCTTGATGTCCACCGTCTCGAAATATTCGATCAGTTTCTGCTGGCTCTTGGTCAGCTTGCCTTCCTTGAGTTTTGCGATCTTACTCTTGATCCCGTTGGGCATAGCAGTCTCCCGAAGCGTTAAATTCCGTATGATTTGCGTCAGTTTGAGGCATTTTTCACTTATTTTATAATAAGACTTGTGAACTGTCAAGCGAATGAAGAAAAATTTTTTCAAAATCCCGCGGCGACCCTGCCGCCGAATTTCTTTTCCGGCGTTTTTACGGGCAATCGGGCAAAGTTTCCCCGAAATCGACGAGGATCCCCTCCGCCGCGCCCATCGTTCCGCCCGCGCGGAGACGTTCCTTCAACTTCCTTTGCAAAAAAGTTTTTTCGGGAAGCGCCCCGAGGGGAAGATCGTCCCGCCCGAAGACGAACCGCTTGTAGTCCTCCCCGTCCCTTCGGCTTGTCACCGAAAACCGCTCCGCAAAGGCGAGAATGCGGGAGCCGCGCGGAAGCACTTCCTTCAAAACGGGATCGAGAAGCCATGAGAAACAGACGTAGGGAACGCCGTCGTAGGCGGGAAAATAGCGGCGGAAGAAGGCGCGCGCCGTACAAAGGGAGGAAGTGACCGCTTCCCGCCCGAGGTCGGCGCCCGTCGGGATATGGAGGGAGATTTCCCCCTCGCACATCTCGTATTCGAGCGCGCCGAGGCGGAAGAGTTTGAGCGACGTCTGCCTGCCCGCCCACCACCACGCGGAAAAACCGTAGGAGCCGTAGCCCGCGCGGTACTCCTCCGTAAAGCGGGAAAACGCCTTCATCGTATCGACGTAGATTTCGTGCGGGATCCCCAATTCGCGATACTTCCCCTCGGACATGGTAGCCGCCTCGAGCATCACGGAGAGGATCCGCGCGCCGTCGGGATCGGGAGAGAGCGCCTCGTGGAGGGCGTTTGCCGCCCCTTCGAAGCCCTCTTTTGTCAAAAGAGCCGCTTTCTCCCGTTCAAATCCCTCTTCATGGCGGAGTTTTGCCGCCATTTCCCGCGGCATTCCGATGAGCTCGGCGAGCTCGGCGATACCCATGTCAGGGTTGGACCTTGATGGTTTCAAAGTTTTGAAGACTCGACTTTGTCACCCCGTCGTCGCGGCAGACGGTGTATTCCGTCGTTTGGACGATGAATTTCAGGAAGGTGAGATGTCTGTCGTCGAGCGAGGCGACGTTCTTCGCGGGCTGCGCCAAGGGCAGAACTTTCCCCTCGCGGAGGAAGACCACCACTTCGTCGAGCGGGACGTCGATGTAATATTCGCCCTTCTCCATCACCCGTTCGCGCACGCCGTGGCGGGTGAAGCGGAGGAGCTTCATGCGGGCGGGAAGATAGACGTACCTCCCCGCGGCGTTGGCTTCGACGACGGGCGCCAGCATGACGCTCTCTCCCCAGAAAAGCTGGTCCTCCACCGTGCGGGCGCGGGCGTCCTCGGGATACTCGAAGCAGAGCGGCTTGAAGAGCATTTCGCCCTTTTGGGCACACTTGACGAACTCGCTGTAAAGATAGGGCAGAAGACGGTAGCGGAGGGAGAGGATGTGGCGGAAGGCGCCGAGATCCTTGAAGCGGTAGCACTCCTGATCGCGGGCGGTGCACGTCGCATGGTTGCGCATGAGGGGGGTGAAGATCCCGAAGGCAAGCCAGCGGAGCATGAGGTCTTCCGTGGTGTCCTCGGCGTGTCCGCCCAAATCGGCTCCCGCAAAGAGGAAGCCGCACATATCGAGCGAGGGCATCATCTTGACGTTGAGGGCGAGGTGTGACCACCACGAAGCGTTGTCTCCCGTCCAAATGCCGCCGTAGCGGTGCATCCCGATGTAGGAGGAGCGGGAGAAGAGGAGATAGCGGCGGTCGGGATCGCGCTCGGCAAAGTACTCCGCCGCGCCCCGCGTGAGGAAGTCGCCATAGAGATTATGCACCTCGCTGTGGGAGATGAGCTCCCCCTCCGCCTTGTGGTGCATGGCGGCGTAATCGTCGGGATTGTTGGCGAGACTTCCGAACGCGGCCTGCACCTCGTTGAAGGTCTCATGGTCCAAATTGACGCCCGCCTTGGAAGCGACCACTTGGAAGGCGCGGTCGATACTGCCCTGCCCGTAGAAGATCGCGGGCTCGTTCATGTCGTTCCAAAAACCCTCGATCCCCTGCTTCAAGAATTCTTCATAGTAGGAACCGAACCACAGCCGCGCCTCGGGATTTAAGACGTCGGGCAGGACGCTGTCCCCGGGCCATACGCCGACGACGTACGGTTTCCCCTCGCTGTCGGTGCAGAAATATCCCTTTTCGACGCCTTCATCGTAGACATGGTACCCCTCTTTCACCTTGACTGCCGCGTCTACAATGGGAATGAGGCGGACGCCTTTCTCCTTGAATTCTTCGGCGAGCCCCTTGAGATCGGGGAACCGCTCGCGGTTTACGGTGAAGTCGCAATACTCCTCCATGTAGTCGATATCGAGATAGATCATATCGAGGGGGAGCTCCGCTTCCTCGTACCCGCGAAAGACTTCGCGGATGTCCTCCTCACAGCGGTACCCCCATTTGGACTGCCCGAACCCGAATGCCCACTTGGGAGGGATGTAGCTCTGCCCGATGAGTTCGCGGAAGGTCTTTACGATCGCAAGGACGCTCTCGCCCGTGATAAAATAGACGTCCGCGTCCGCAAAGGTGATGATGAGCTCGTCGGGATCGGTGTACCCGATATCGAAGCTCACCCGCTTTCCGCAGTCCACGAAGACGCCGAACGTCCGCGCGCCGAACACTACGATAAAGTTGTGGGCGCCGTAGAGAGACGTGCGGGTCTCCGTGAGATGGGGATCGTCGTAGGCGTAGCCGTCGTAATGCCAGCCGCGCTTATTGATGCCGCGCATCTGTTCGCCCAACCCGAACACGCAGTCTTCCTTCTCCATCGTATAGCGGTATTCCACGCCGCCGTCTTGTTCCGTGACCGTAAAGAAGGGGGGCATGCCCGAAGTCTGACCGACGTTTTTTACAACTGCGTCGGTGGGGAAGGGTTTTCCGTACCGAAATTTCCGAATCATTCTTTCACCTCTTGTTTATTCGTTGACGCCCGTGGAGGTCATTCTCCTCCAGCGCCATTCGCACTGATCGTAATCCTTCTCCCACTCCTTGCCGTGCCCGAGGAAGCAAAGGAGCTCCTCTTCGAGCTCGGGGATGGAAGAGATCTGTCCGCTAAGATAGGCGTCTACCGTCTCGATCGCGGCGGCGACGCGCTGTTTGAGCGCGCCCAAGCGGAGGTCCTGCACTTCCAAACCCTGCACATGGTTCTCCTTCTTCCATTGGGCGCGGAAGGCTTTCAAAAACGCCTCGATATCGGAGGGAAGGCGGCGCATCTCGTTTAAGAGCTTTAAGAGAGCCTCGCGGTCGCCCGCGCGGTATGCCTTTCTCAGCCTGACGCCGAGATCCGCCTTGACGGACAGAACGCGGCAGAGGCGGTACTGCGTTTCGAAGAGGTACTCCCACTCGCCCGCCGAGCGCTTTGCACGCAAAAGGGCGGCAGCGTGTCTTAAGTAGAGGGCTCCGAGACCTTCGTCGAGCGTCGTATCGAGGACGCCGAGGAGAGGGTCGTTGAAGAGCAGATATTTGCCCGCGGAAGTCTTATCCTCCGCGTTGTCCCGGTCGATGACGCGGTTGGCGAGATCGAGGGTGAGGAAGGTCTCCCGCGGCATTCCCGCGAGCCGTTCAAACGCCGCGCCGTCGAACTCCTCTCCGTAAGCGGCGCGCGAGCAGTAGTCGAGCGTGGGAAGCGCCGCGAAGGGCGAGCACTCCCCGCCGTTGTCTCCCCAGCCCGTGACGATAAACCTTTCGATCCCCTCGGCAATGCAGGCGTTTATCGCGGCTTCGGACGCGGCGAGCGAGAAACGGTTGTCGGGCGCGTAGCCGAGCCATTTCCATGCGCCGCCCGCAAACCCGATGGGATTGCGGAATACGCGGTGACGTCCGATCCTGTCACGGTAGTGCTCCTCGGTGAGCCCGCTGTAATCCCAATAGATGAGTTCCACTTCGGGGGGAACTTTTTGGGCGACGTCTTCGGGAAGCTCGCTCCCGTATTGGGACTGCATGGCGATCGAAAAGAACATATCCGACCACATCATGGGCTTCAACCCATACTTATTACAGATCTCCACGACCCGCCCGAGGTGCTCCGCCATGATGTCGTAGCGGGACCTGTTGCCGTGACGGTCGAGATAGCGCCCCCTGCCGAGCATATACGCCTCGTCCATGCCGATGTTGACCGACCTCGTCTTAAACAGCGTGGAGACGGAGGAGAGCAGGGCGTCGAGGAAGGCATAGGTCTCTTCCTCGCCGACGAGAAGGATGTCGTCCGTGTCGAAGAGGGACTGCATCGCGGGATAGCGGGTGAGCGTGTTGAAATGGGCGAGCGTCTGGACGTAGGGAACGAGTTCGATTCCGAAAAGTTCGGCGGTCTCCTCCATTTGCGCGATCTCCTCCCGCGTATATCCCCCCCTCAGGTAGCCGAAATAGGGATATTCGGGAATGGGGAAGGTGTCCTCCATGTAGAGCCCGAGGCTGTCGTACCCCATCACGGCGAGAAGACCGAGGAGCTTTTCCACCGTCTCGGGTTTTGCGACGGCGTTGCGCGAACAGTCAAGCATAAAGGTAAGATTTTTGAACTTGGGGCGGAAGGTGTGGGAAAACCCCTCCCCTGCGCCGCGGTCCGAGACGAATTTCAGCGCAAAAAAGAGCTGGGACGGACGCTGTAATTCGAGAACGAGCACGCCGCCCTCGATCTTCGCGGACATCGTCTCCGCGTTGAACGAGACGGAGACGGGGATACCGTCCTCCCCGAATTCCATGCCGAAGCCCGCAAGACGGCTCGCCGCCGCCTGCTGTTTGGATCCGTAAAGATGAAACTTCATACTGCCTCCCATACGATCGGTTCGGTCGCGCCGTACGCCCCCGCCAAAGCGCCGAGGCGGGCGAACGAGACCCCATCCATGTCTTTGATCAAGGCGCGGAAAACGTCTTCGGACTGCGCGACGCCCCCGCCCAATATGATGACCTCGGGCGAGAGCACGGTGCGGACGGTATCGAGGAGGACGTTGAGCCCGTCCCCGAATCTTTCCAACACGTCTTCCGCCTCTTTCTCCCCTCTGCGGTACCGCGCGAAGAGGTCCTTGCAGTCGGTGAGCCCGAGGATCCGCTTCTGCCCCTGCTTCAAAAGGGCGCTTGCCGAGAGATACTGCTCCGCACAGCCCCGCTTTCCGCAGTTGCACTTGTGTCCGTTCGGGACGAGAATGACGTGCCCCCAACGGGCCGCGCCGAAGTTCCTGCCGCGGAGGATCTTGCCCCCCACGAGACTTGCGCCGCCCACGCCCGTCCCGAACGTGAGCATCGTCACATCGCGCGCGCCGGGGTAAAACCGTAGCTCGCCTTTGAGCGCGCAGACGGCGTCGTTATCCACCTGAACGCGGACATGGTACCGCTCTGAGAGCTCTTGACGGAGATTGGTACCCGTCCAACCGACGAGATTGTCGGTCGCGTAGACGCATACGCCGCGGTAGGGGTCGATATCCCCCGCCGAGGAGATCCCGACGAGTTCCACGCCGTCGCAAAAGAGGGCGTCGACGGCGGAAAAGAGGGCGTCGCGGATGGAGCGTCTGCCCGCCCGCGCGGGCGTCGGGACGCCGTACTCGCGAACCGCCGCTCCGTCTTCGAGCAGGAGCGCCTTGATCGACGTCCCGCCGAGATCGATTCCGATTTGTTTCATTCCTTCACCTTCAAAGTCAATTTCGTTTCAAACATTCTCTCCCACGGCATTTCGGCGTCCACGCGCCCGACGTGCGCCGCAAGGCTCGGGAATTCCGCCCCCATATAGGCTTCGACGCCCGCGGCGACCCGCTTTGCCACCTCTCCCCGCTTCCCGTCCGCATGGAAGTAATCGAGCCCGCGGGAGGGCAGGAAGGAATCGGTCACGTCCTTCCGCACATATCCCATGTAACCCATGTCCTCATAGTAGCGGTGGAGAAGGAAGCTGATCCGCCCCTTTTCGTCCCCGCCGAAGAGGACGAGCGCCGCCTGACACAGGCAGGTGCCGATGGTATTGGACGACGTGTTCCACCCCGCGTAGGCGTGGAGTTTGAGCAAGAGGTCCTCGCTGTCGAGAAGATGCAGGAGCTCGCGGTCGCTCCCGTTGCAGGCGGCGACGTCGGCGAGGGCGACCGTCTTCCCCGCACGGAGCGCGTAGGCGATGAAGTTGGTAAATTCCGCGAGATTGCGCCCGACGTCGTACGTCATCGGATAGGCGGGGTCGTCCTCATGGAGCATTTGGGGCGCCATGTTGACGGCGAGTATGATGTCTGCCTCGGCGAGCGAATACACTTGGATCCCGCCCATCGAGAGGATATGATATTTCACCGTCTCGCCGAGCGGCCTGTCCTCGAACCACGGGACGCACAGCTCCGCCCTGACGGACGCGTAGTGGACGAAGACTTTGGGGCGGATCCCCCTCTTTTCCGCGACCGCCCGCGCCAACAGGATGAGCCCCGTATCGTCGGCGGAGGGATACATCGCGGTGCGGAGGTGCAAGCTGTTCGCTTTGAGAAAGCCGCGGACCCGCGCTTGGTCCATCGTCGTAAAGCCGTAGACGGCGGCGTCGTCCTGCGGGACGATGAAGAAATCCGCCGTACCGTCTTTGATCATTTCAAGGTCCGAAAGGAGGACGTTGAGATTCTTCTCTCTGCGGGAGAGGAAATCGGAGAGGACGTCCTCCGGGATCTTTGCTTCGATCTCTTTGAGCTCCCTTGCCTCCTCTTCCGTGAGGATCCCGAGGCTCTTCTTATGGCGGTACCTCCCCAAGAGATGGAGCTCCCGCCCGTAATCGGCGTAGTAATCGGGCTCCTCGTCGGAGAGGGAATAGTTGGGACAGCGCATGATGAGCTGGAAGAGATAGAGCTTCATTGCGGGGTTCCGCCGCCTCAGTTCGCGTACGAGGGCGGCGCGGCGGAAGAGCTCCTCTTCGGTGTGATGATGGAGGCGGGAAGGCACGATCCCGCCGTAGAGCAACGTATCGAGGGAGAGGATGCAGGCGTCTGCGCCGACGATGTTTTCGAGGAGCCAGCGGGAGAGGGCGCAAAAGTCTGCGGGCTCCTTCTTTCTGCCCATCAATTCCATCGGCGGAAGCAGAAGTTCATAGTCCGCCGCGGGCATCATCGAAGGATAAGAGTAGTTGCACGGGCGCTCGTCGAGAGGCACCATCACGATCTTCATTTGACTCCTCCCATTTTACGGATCTCCCGCTCATAGGCACGCGCAAGGCATACCATGCCCGCGCTGTCGGGGTGAATTCCGTCCGCGGTGTATTCCGTAAAGTTGCCGCGGAAGATCTTGGAACCGTCCGCAAAGGCGATGCGGCAACCCAGCTTTTTGTACTTCTTTGTAAGCTCTTTCAAAAAGACAATGTAGTGATCGCGGAGCTTGGCGCGCGCCTCGTCATAGAGATCGAGCGCGAAGAGGATCCTCGAAAAGAGGACGGTCCTCGCGTCGGGAGCGCGTTCGAAAAAGGCGTCGAGAAAGGCGCCTGCATTCTGCTCCATGCGTTCGTCTACGCCCGCGTTCGGCTCGGCGTCTATGAGGAAGACGTCGGGTCTGCGGTCCCCCGCGATCTCCCCCATCTCCCGTTCCATGAACGCCGCGCCCGAAAATCCGAGATTCAAAACTTCCGCGTCGAGCGCACGGGAGAGGATGGAAGTCGGCGCCATGCCGGGGCGGGAGGCGCTGCAACCCTGTACGATGCTCGTGCCGTAGACAACGATCCGCTCCCCACAGCCGAAGCCGAAGGGGGACAGGGCGGCGTCTTCGTCCAACCCGATCTCGAGGGAGTCCACCGTCTGATAGAGGGGGAAGTTTAAGATGTACTTCCGCATGACGCGCGGCGCCTCTCCGAAATGGGAGAGCGGGACTTCGTACTCCGTCGCGCCGAAGTCGTACCGCACCGTCTCGTGGAGGGCAAACCCGTGCACGCGCCCGTCATAGACATAGAGGTCGAAACCGCACTGCCCGATCTGGGTGAGGTTGGTCATATTGAAGGGCTCACGAAGTTTCACGCGCACGGAAATGTGGGCGGAGTCGGTCTCGAAGCGGAGGGAGATCCCCGCGGGGTGACCCGCAAGCCACGCGACGGCGTCGTTGATGGGGCGGATCCTGTCCCGCTCCGCCGCGGTCAAGCGGAAGTACCCTTCCTCGCCGAGAGCGGTGGAGCCGAACTTCCCGAATCCGGGGTGTTTTGCGCTGTAAAATGTCATGTCCGTACCTGTTCCCGCCGCGGATCACTTTTTCTCGGTGACGAGCAGGGAATTCATCACAAGGCGGGTAGACAAGAGGTCCGCCGAACCCGTATCGCTCGAGCGGACGACGACCCGCGCCGCCGCATCGCCGTGGACAACCAGCTGGGTCGAGCCGCCGCCGTCGAAGTTCGCCGCGACGTCGCACCCGTAAAAATAGGCGAATTCCGCGAGCTCGGCAAGGTTCATGCCATGGGGATCCCCCTCCGCCGCCCTTCCGCCGTAGTACATCGATTCGACCGCGAAGACGACGACGGTGTTGCGGTCGAGCAGTCCCACCGCGGTGCGCGGGACGTCGGGGCTCTTCGCGCCGTTGGAGGACTCGAGGGCGACGGTGGACGCGATCTTTCCGCCTTCCACGAGGGTATGACGGCAACCGAGAATGGTCTCGAAGCCCGTCCACGAGCCGTCGGGAGAGGTCACCGAGAGGCTGACCGTATCCCCTTCTGCGAGTTTGGACAAATACTTGGCGGGTGCGCTCTGCGAGCCCGTCGTCTGCAAATAGGCGTACCCTTCGCCCGCCGTAAACGTCGTGGTGCCTTCCACCTTCACCGTTTCAAGCACTACCATGTCGCGGAAGCCCTTGCTCGTATCCACTTTTACGGCGTAGCCCATGCTCTGGCGCCCGCTCCCCTCCGTGAGCAGGTTGATCGTCTCGCTCGTGGCTTTTCCGTTCTCCGAAACGGTATATTGGGACCTTCCGTCCTCGACGAGATAGGAGAGCTTCGCGGTGACGATCTGCTGTTTCACTGCGGGATCGGTAGGGTCGCCCTCGACGTCGATGATGGGCATCAGCTGTGCCTCGTCCCCCTTCACGCCGAAGAGGAAGGGCGCGGAAGCGGGAATGTCGTTGTCTTCGTTGGCGTAGTCGTACCCGCCCTTATCGTTGTGCCCCGCTTTGATGATACAGCCGTCCTTGACGAAGGCGTTGACGGTGGTACCGCCGAAGAAATCCGCATTGATCGACGCATAGACCTTGCCGCCCGTCGCGCTTTCCCACGCCTGCGCCGTAGAATAGGGCGCCGCTTTCTGCCAACCGAAGCCGAACGCGGCGTTGTCCTTCGTTCCCGCGCGGACCGTCGCCTTTTTGAGATCGATTTCGACCGTGTAGACGACGCTCGTATCGCCGTTTGTCTTGACGACGGTATTCTTGACGAGCCGCACGCCCTCGCCGAGCTTCTCCGTCTCGTTCGTGACGTTGCCCGAAAACGCCGTGGGCGTATAGCCCTTGCGATAGGTCACGGCAGTCTCCTCATCTTCGGGGGGAGGGGGCGTCGCGGGGGGTTCCTTCCCGCCGCAACCTGCGAGCGAGAGCGCCGCGAGAGCCGCCGCCGCAAACAGTGCGAGCCTTCTTACTTTTCTTTCCATACGGTCCTCCGAGGGATATTACTATATAAAGACGAGCTCATTGTACCCTCGAATGGACTTTTTGTCAATAGCTTCAAAAAAAATTTTTTCATTTTTTGTTGGGTTTTCAATATTTTGACGCCAAATAGTTCGCAAAATTCTCAATTTTCGGAAAATTATTTTCATTTTTTACGCTTTTCCTCCGAACGCCTTTCCCCGCCGCAAGGGGTCCCCGTCCGCGGACGCAAAAAAAGAGGGGGATCCCCCTCATTCGTCTTGAACGTCGATCGTAAATTCCGCGGCGGTTGCACCCTTCGGAACGGCGTAATCGATGAGAAAGATCTTCCGCGCGGTCCCGCCGTGGTCCCTCCACTCCGCCTCGCTGATTTTGGGCGTGAGCGGGGTGCGGATCCCGGCGGCGACGGACGGGAAGGGGGAGACAAACCGCTCCACGATCTCATCCTCGGGGGAAAATTCGTCGCGGAGGACGATCCCCTTTTCGCGGAGGCTTATGGTACGGACCAACTTCTTACAGGTTTCATAGGCGCCGCCGATCTGAGCGCTGAGCCCGTCCCGCGAGAGGACGCCGCGAAATCTTCCGCCCGCGCTCTGCCCTCTGCCGTTGACGATGGGCACGCTGTGGCCGAAGGACGACGCCGCAAGCGTTTCGTACCGCCTGTCGGAGAAATAGTCGCGGTCGTAGAGGGGCTGGCCGAGGTCGGCAAAGACCTGTCCGCGCGCCGTGGAGAGGATGAAGGAGCCGACGTCGTTGTGGTTGTGCGGCTGTCCGTTGTCCCCCGCCTTGAATGCGACGGAGAAGTTCTTCCCGTGGAATACGGAGACCGCGGCGGCGGGAAAAACGCCGTCTTCACGGGTCCTTTCCGCGGCTGTGGAGACGCCGTACTTCACCGTCCGCGAGAGCCAAAGATAGGGGCAGTCCTCGCCGCGAAGATAAGTTTCCTCATCGGTCAGCGGGGGGATACGGTATGTCTCGGCGAGGAAGGAAGCGAGCGCGCGGTCCGCCCTTGCGGACATGGGGCAGTCCGAAAAGCTCGCGACGGTATTTCCCGTCAAAAAAACGTGTTGCGGATAGGTCGCCGCCGCCTTCGCCCGCGGATCGCAAAGAAGCTCGGGAAAGAGGAGGGCGGAGATCCAGACGAACGTCCCGAATCCGAAGTTCCAATACTCCATCCCCTCGGGGCAGAATCCGTCGCCGCCGAGCGAGGCAAGGTAGCGCAAAAGCCCCTCTTTGAGCCGTTCACGTTGCCGCAAAAAGGCACCCCTGTCCGCATAATACAGCGTTCCCGCGACGTTTCCCATGCAGACGGCGAGCCAATTATTCTCGGCATTTTCCCATCCGAACGAGCCCTCCTCGAAGGGACGGACGATCCGCTCCCCGAGGGCGCGCGCGATCTCCTCCTTTCGTCCGGCGCCGAGGGGAAGATAGGCGGAAAGTTCGGCGAGCATGAACGCCGTCTGCGCCGAGAAGAGGTCGATCTCCCGCCCGGGCAGACATCTTCCCGAAAGGTGGGCGGGGTGCGCCCAATAGGGCTCGGACAGGACGGCGGAGATGAGCCCGTCCGCTCTCGAAAGCAAGTCCTCCCTGCCCGTGCGGAAAAAAAGAAGCGCCGCGACGGTCAATGCCTGCCTGCGGCGAAAATATCCGCGCTCGAATTCGAGGCGGGAACCCGTCTTTGCATACGTTTCATAGTCGATCGCGCCCGTCCCGCCCTCCAAAAGAGAGCAAAGAAGAGCGTCCGTCTCAGCCGCGCTCATCGTCTTCCGGGGGGAGAGACGCGGGCATGGGTACCCTGTATTGCCTGACGTAGACTCTCTCCTCGCCGTTTACCGTCACGCGGACGGAATAGGTGTACACGCGGAAGAGCCCCTCTTCGGTCTGCACCGCGCTGTCCGCGCCCGCAAGCTCCATCTTCGCCCCCTCTTTGATCTCGCGGTGCGCGGGATCGTGGCGGCAAGTGAAGATCAGCCGCGCCGCAAGACTGCTGCCCAGCTCGACCCACTCCCATTCGGGCGTCTCGTAGTCGTAATCGTGCCCGAGCGCGGGGATCCCGAGGCTGTCCAGCCTTCCGCCGTCCTCATCGAAATTGCCCCCGCACGCCGAACAGACGTAGTGCCCCCGCGTGCCCGCCGCGGTGCAGGTCGCCGCGATCTCTTCGATCCAATCGCCGAACGTGTGGGCTTGGGGCGCGGCATAGGCGCGGGTATCGGTGTAGATCTCCCCGCCGTACTCCGCCTGCGCCGTCAAAACGCGCTCCGCCCCGTAGGTGCTCTCGCCGCTCTCCTCCGTAACAGTGGCTACGACTTTCTCATTGTACGCGCAATGTCCGCAAGTAGCTTCGAGCGACGCCGAACCGTCCTCCCAGACCCAATTCATGGTGAGAAGATGCCCCGCCGCCGCGATCGTCTGCGTCTTATGGTCGGAAACGGAAAATTCGCCCTCCGTATAGGTGGCGGTATACGCCGCGCTCCCCTCGTTTTCGCAGGTCGGAGCCGTCACGTCGCAAGTGATCACGGCGCGGCGGACTTGCACGCCGTCCCGCTCGCAGTGAAGGGTGACGAAGGCGGCGAGGAAGCCTTCCCATTGCCATTCCCAGCTCGCTTCGCCGCGATACTGATGCCCGAGCGCGGGCATGGTAGCCTCCTCTTCGGTCTCCTTTTCTCCGCTCACCTTAAAATACTTCCCGCAGACGGAGCAACGGTCGTGCTCGTACCAACCCCCTTCCTCGCAGGTGGGCTCGCGCTTTTCGTAGCGGACCAAGGTATGATCGGCAAACGTCTTTTCCGCGGTTTGCTTGTATTCCTTCCCGTCGAACACGATCTCAGCCTCGGCGTTCACCGTGCGCTCGCAACCCGACTTGCGGGAGGTCGCCGTCACGTTCGCGGGCACGGCTTGGGGGGTGTAGCCCTCCGTCCCCTCCTCATTGCGGCAGGTGAAATAGAAGGTCGCGCCCGCCAAATCTTCGGTGAAGACGCACTTCCACGCATAGTCGTGCCCCGTCGGGGGGATCTCGACGGACGCGGGATCGACCGTTTCGCCGCCGATCAGCCATTTGCCGCAATCTTGGCACTCCGAATGGGCGGGGAAGCCCGCCTCTTCGCAGGTGGGCTCGCGCGCGCCGACTTCTGCCGCCGCATGGTCTTCCGCCGTGACGACGAGTCTGTCCTCATACGTCGTCCCCAAGAGCTCGGAAGAAAGGGTGTAGACGGTCGTCCGTTCGCATCCCTCCTTAAAGGAACGTTCGTCTACGATCGACGCCTCCTGCTCGAATTCCGCGCCGCAGGACGGACGGCGGCAGACAAATCTCATGCTCGCCTTCCCCTCCGTAACAGCGCTTTGTATGGAAAAGTCATGCCCGATCGCGGACATGGTAGCCTCGTTTTCCGTCTCCTCTTCTCCGTCCGCCGCAAAATACTTCCCGCAGACGGAACAACGGTCGTGCTCGTACCAGCCCGCTTCCTCGCAGGTCGGCTCGCGCTTTTCGTAATGGACCAACGTATGATCGGGCGCGGTGACCGTAAGATCGGCGGTATATTCCTGCCCTTCGAATTCCGCAGAAGCGTGAAAGACGGTCGTGCGGACGCAGTTCTCCCGCGCCGCGGTCCGCTCCACATAGCCCGGGACCGCGAGCGGCGCATACCCCGCCGCCCCCTCCTCGTTGCGGCAGGAGAAGTAGAAGGTCGCCTCCGTTCCGTCCGGCGAAAATTCGTGGGACGCCAGATAATAATCGTGCCCGAAGGCGGGAAGGGTCAGCGCTTCGAGCGTCGTCTCCCGCTTGTTTTCGTCGAATACCTTGCCGCAATCAGGGCAGACGTAATGGGCGAGCAGTCCGTCGTCGAGGCAAGTTGCGGCTTGCTCGGCGATCAGGTTGCCGTATATATGCGTTTCGCGGATCTCCAAGCGGTCGCAGGCGCCAAGTCCCAACGCCGCGACGGTCAAGACCGCGACCCAAACCAAACCGTGTTTTCTCATGGGTACGCTCCCTCCGACAGTTTTATTATAAGACCTCGGGGGCGCTTTGTCAATCATCGTGAAGAAAAAAACAATAAATTCCTATTACTTTGTCATTTATTTTTGTGACAATCGGCCTCCGCTTGCGCCGTTCCGCTTGACAGCTCCCCCAAAGGGTGGTATAATCGCGGCATGGTCAAAAACGCCCTTTTGAACTTCTTCAAAAATCTGTTTTTCGTCTTCATTCCGATGGGGATCGTATATCTCGCCTTTTTGGTCGCGGGATTTGCGGTGATCGCCGCCCTTATCGAGAGCACGGGGGACCTGCTCTCCCGTCTTTCCGAACTCATCCATGTCTCCTCGGAGCAGTCCTCCGTCTCCGTCAACGAGTTCTTGGCGTACGCCCTCGGCCAGCTGAAATGGAACGGCAGTCTGCTCGACGTTTTGAGGCAGATTTTGAGCACCGATTGGATCCGCACCACCGTCAAGGGATTTTTCGAGACGCTGAACGCCTCCTCGGAGGGCTTCGAGGCGGAATTCACCGTGATCATCGGCGATTTCGCGGCACAGCTCAAAGCATATACGGCGACCGCGGGCGTGATCTGTTCGGTCGGACTCTCGCTCGCCGTGTTCGCGACGCGGTTCGCACTCAGGCGGCGCACCGCAAAGCGCGGCGTCAAAAAATTTCTGATCGCGCACACCGTCGTCCCCGTCGTGCAGTCGGTGATCGTCGTCGCGTCCGTCGTCCTCTTTACGGTCATCCGCTACTACTCCCTCCTCGTCGCCGTCGCTCTGATCGTGCTCTCGGGCGGCGTCTCGCTGATGACCTCGTGGCTCATCCATCGGGACGAGACAATGCGCCTCAAAGACATCCTCAACGCAAAAAATCTCCTCCTGCACATTTTGTCCGCGGCGGTCATTGTGCTGATCGTCGCCGCCGTCTTCCTGTTGCTGTGCCTTCTCAGCCCCCTCTTCGCACTGCTGTTGACTATTCCGCTCGCCGTCTACGCCCTTGCCGTCGCCGACGTCAACACCGATGCCTACGTCCTTTCGATGATCAACGCCTCCCACGACGCGGCATAAGATCCCGCACGGCGCAAGCCGCGCTCGCCGTTTTTGATACGAGAAAACGTCCCTCTTCCGCGGGGGATGTTTTTTATTTTTGTACGCTCTCCCTCGGGCATGGTGTGGGGGAAATTTATCTGACGTCATAAATATCGCTCTACAAAAGCGGCGCCCCGTTCGGGGCGCCGCGTTGCGTTTTCATGAAGATCGGTCCTGCGGTCGGTCCCGCTCAGACCATTTCCAAAATGTTGAACCCGAGGATCGCCAAAAGCGCAAAGAGCGCGAAGATCCAAAAGAGGATCTTAAACGTCTTGCCCTTCGTCTTGGAGTGCGCATAGGCGGCAAGGAACACGCTCACGAACAGCGCCAAATTGGCGATCAGGTTGAAGACCCCGATCACACTGCCGACCGTCTTTCCCGCTCCGCTGATGATCCCGAGCCTGACGAGACACTTGATGATAAAAAGCACGATCCCGACGAACCCCGAGATGATAATTCCCCAGAACGCGGTCACTTTGACGATCCCGTAGTTCGATTTTGTTGCGTGCACCGTCGTCTTGTGCGCGTTGGTCTTGGTTGACTTTTTTGCCATGGTATCCCTCCGTTTTTTGATTGTCATTATTATACCACCGCGCCCTCCGCCGCGCAACCGTTACGGGGGATTTTCTCCGACAAATTTCTTCTCATTGAGAACAATTTTGTCCGCGGGCAAACCGCTATGGGATGAAGCAGGCTTACCCTTCGGCGAAAAGATTTGCGAAGCAAAGATTTTCGCCGAAACCTTTTCCAATTACTTGCCTTAGGCGGAATTCATTTCCGCCGTGGGCGACCCCATTTGCCGAACCACCGTAGGCTTATTGTCCGTTGAAACGAACGAGAGACCCACGCGGGTTAAGGCGCGGAAGCAACTTTCCTCGACGAA
>CANQXA010000006.1 GCA_947627765.1 uncultured Clostridia bacterium | reverse complement strand
GCATCTTGAGGAGCTCGAATCCCCAGCCTTCGGTTCCGTAGACCGACGCTCTATCCAATTGAGCTAAAGATGCATATTAAACTGACGACCAAGCAGGCTTCCAGCCTTACTTCGCGCTAAGCGCTCGTGCCGCGCTTAGTTGAGAATAGCGCGCGCGGGGCGGTTCCGTAGACCGACGCTCTATCCAATTGAGCTAAAGATGCATAAGGTCTTTTCGACCGATCACCATGATATTATATCCGCTTCGAGGGGATTTGTCAACGGTTTTTACGAGGCAATCTGAAATATCCACAGAAATTTTCCGATTGTGGATAACTTTTCAGCCCAATTTTGTCGCGAACGTACGTTTTTTGTCGAAATTAAAGGAATCCACCGTTTTCTGTGGATAAAATGTGGATATCTTTATTCAATTTATACGCATAGAGGTTTGTCCAAAGAAGCAAAAAAGGCGGAAATGTTGACAAATTCCAACCTTTTTCCACTGTATTTTTTATGCTTTGAGTGCGAAAACGGAAATTTTATCGAATGCGCGCCGTTTTCGGAGCGAACGAAAATCGTCAATATTTAATTGTATTTCGTGCGGGACTTGAAGATCAACGCCATCAGGAAGGAGAAGACGACCGCGGCGGTCACACCGGCGCTTGCTGCCGCAAGCGATCCCGTAAGCGCTTCGAAGAGCCCCGTCTGCGCACCCCGCATAGCGCCGTTTGCGAGCAGGTAACCGAACCCCGAAATGGGCACGGTAGCCCCTGCGCCCGCAAAGTCCACGAGGGGCTGATAGAGCCCGAGCGCGGTAAGCGCGACGCCGGAAAGCATGAAGATGACGAGGATCTTCCCGGCGGTGAGAGAGGTAAAATTGATGACGACCTGCGCAATGACGCAGATGAGCCCGCCCACGGCAAACGCCTTCAAAAACATGAGCACGATTTCGAGATATTCCATGATATGTAGGGCGGATCCCGCGGGATCACCGTTCGAGCGTTACGGCATGGGCAATGCAAGGAATGCTCTCGCCTTGTCCCGACGAAACGGTAGAAAGGAGCGCGCCCGTTGCCACGAACAGGATCCTTTTGAGCTGACCCGACATCAGTTTGGGATAAAAATACGAGTTGAGGACGACGGCGGAACAACCTGCGCCGCTCCCGCCTTGGAATTCGTCTTCGACGACGTTGTAGATGATCTCTCCGCAATCCACATGGTTGGCTGAAATATCGAGCCCTTTTTCCCAAGTGAGATCTTTGAGGATCCTGCTTCCGAGCGCACCGAGGTCTCCCGTGACGATGAGGTCGTACGCCTCGGGATCTTCCTTCGTACCGCGGAAATGGGCGAGAATGGTGTCGCAAGCGGCGGGCGCCATCGCCGCGCCCATGTTGTTGACGTCGGTCACGCCGAAGTCTACGACTTTTCCGAGCGTCGCGGAGACGATCTTGACGCCGTTTCCCTCCCCCGAGATGAGAGCACCGCCCGCACCCGTTACCGTCCATTGCGACTGAGGCGGACGTGTCGTTCCGAGTTCGAGCGGATAGCGGTATTGTCTCTCCGCCGAAGCGAAATGGCTCCCCGTGGCGGCGACCGCCCGTCTGCACAATCCCCCGTTTACAAACGCGGCGGCAACGGCGATCGCTTCCGCCATGGTCGAGCAGGCTCCGTAGACGCCGAGAAAGGGGATGGAGAAGTCGCGCGCGGCAAAACTTGCGGAGATGATTTGGTTGAGCAGATCGCCCGACACGATCATATCCACTTCGTCGCGGTTCAAGCCCGCGTTCGTGATGGCGCCGTCTATGACCTTCGTCAGCATCTTGCATTCCGCTTTTTCAAACGTGGATTCGCCGTACATATCGTCCGAAAGGGCGGTCTCTACATATCTGCCGATCACGCCGAGGCATTCTTTGGTCCCCGCGACGGTGCTGGTCGCAATGATTTTCGGTTGGTTGCGGAAGTAAATGGTCTGGTTCCCCATATCGAATGCAGTTTCGGCATTCGGACGGAAACTATGCGAAAACCGCGGGAAAGCGGCAGAAAAAACGGGCTTGACAAATGGTCGGATCGGTGGTACAATACGATTCGGAGGTAAAATATGGTAGAAGTGATCATGAAAGTAGAAGGGATGCACTGCGGAATGTGCGAAGCGCACGTGAGCGACGCGGTACGGAAGGCTGTGCCCGGTGCGCAGTCCGTCACGTCTTCGCACGCAAAGGGCGAGACGACGTTTGTCGCAGAGGAGAAAGACGTCGAAGCGGCGCGCGCCGCGGTCGAAGAGCAGGGCTATCATGTGCTCGGCGTCGAGACCAAACCCTACGAGAAGAAAGGATTCTTTGCAAAACTTTTCAAAAAGTGAAAGAAATTTTCCGATCCTCCTTTACAAATCCCTAAAAAGGTTGTATAATAGCGGGGAACGGAGGGGAACATATGAAAACGCACGAATCGGAGGAGATGTATCTTGAGACGATCTTGTTGCTTTCGCGGAAGCAGCAGGCTGTGCACGCCATCGATATCGCGGGCGAGTTGGGCTATGCGAAATCGAGCGTCTCGCGCGCGGTCGGGCTGCTCGTCGGAAAGGGCTACATCGCGCTCAACGAATCCGATGAGATCAGTCTCACCTCTGCGGGAAGGGAGAGAGCCGAGGGCGTCTACGACCGTCACAGGGTGATCACGTCCCTTCTCATGAAGATGGGGGCAGACCGCGGGCTTGCCGAAGACAACGCTTGCAGGATCGAGCACGTCATTTCTCCCGAGCTCTTTGAGATCATGAAAGAGTACGAACAAAGATAGGGGAGGGGGGAAACGACGCCGCCCGAGGCATTGCCTCGGGCGGCGCTTTTCATGTCTTATTCCGCTTTATTGTTGCTCTTTCGGAGGGCTCTTTTTTCTACGCTTCACGAGCCAAACGATCAGAGAAACTACGAGGAAGATCCCGTAGACGATGAGCGCGGCGGGCAAATAGCCGTTGCAGTCAATGATGACGTCGTCGAAGGAAGCGCCGCGCCCCGCTGTGAAGAGAGAGGTCTGTAAAATTTCGGTGAGACACGCGAATGTAAAGCCGAATACGATCAGCGCGGCGAGCAGTACGAGGCGCACTTTCCAACTCTTTCGGTCGAACAGGATAGCGGTCGTCGCGGCGAGGACGCCGAGCACAAGGAAGGCGCCGAAATGACCGAATAATTTGCGGATCAGCAATCCCCAACCCGAAACACCCTCGCTGAACGCCTGTTTCTGCACGGTGAGAAGGACGGTGAATTGCTCGGTCACATCGCCGTCGCCCTGCGCGAAATCCGCATTGTCGGAGACCCAGACGGTGATCGTCACATAGCCGTCTTTTGTACCCTTTGAAGACTTTTTGGTGGACAGCGTGCCGTCCTCATAGATCTCGGCGATCGTATCATCGCTCGACGAATACTTGACGAATGGGCGTTCGACGTCCGCGGAAATGTTGAAGCGGATATTTTTCGCCCCTGCGCTGATTCGGGCGGTATATCCGCCCTCGCCTGTCCCGAGATCGGTCCCTTCCAACTTCAAAACGGCGTTCAGCGCACGGTTGCGGATCTCCACGCCGAACCGTTTCGTGATCTTATCGTTCGCGGCGGCGCGGACGCTCACCGTCACGGTTCCCTTTTTGAGCGCCTTGTATTCCCCTGCGGCAGTTACGGAAAGGACGGACGGATCGGAGCTCTCCCAAACGATCTGCTTCTGCGTCGCGCTTTGCGGGAGGATCTCTGCGTTCATTTTCCCGCTGTCTCCCGCATAGAGGTAGGGGGCGCTTTGATCGCCTTCTAAGAACGAGAGGTCGGGCTCGATTTCCTCGATGGGGACGACGGGGGCAGAGGCATCGACCACGGTGACCGAAACCGATTTGCGGAGCGTGACGGGGACGCCGTCTTGCGAAGTGTGCGCGATGTAATTCGCCGAAATTTGGGTCTTCCCGGGACCTACGCCTTTCACGACGCCGTCCTCGTCTACCGTAGCGATCGCGGGATCGGTACACGAAAAGAGAATGATCGGATCGGTGACCTTCTCAGGCTCGAGCTTGACTTCGAGGAGGGCGGTCTCTCCCACGGAGAGTTCCTTGGAGACCGTACCGTCCGAGAATTTCAAAGACATTTGCGCCGCGACCACTTCCCGTACCGTTACGGAAACGGCGGCTGAAATGCTATCGTCCGAGGCGAGCCTTGCGGTGACGGTCGCGCTTCCGATCGCCCGCGCGATGAGCACGCCGTTTTGTACGCCCACCGCCGATTCGTTGTCCGACGACCATAAAACTCTGCGGTAATCGACGGAAGTATCGGCAGGTGAAAACCGTACTTCAAGCGGCTCGATCTCCCCGCAGGCGAGGGTGATCTCGCTGTGCGGAAGGGAGATCGCCTCAGGTTTTACTTCGCGGATGGTATCGTCGGAGATGTCGGTGAGCACATCGTCGATGATCCCGCCGACCGCGTTGCTGTTTTTGGAGGATTCGGAACCGGGCAACAGCGCCTCGACGATGAGCAAGAGCGATTCCAACAAAAAGAGCGCGAGGAATAAATATTTGAATATACTTTTGACTTTTGACTTTTTCAAGCGCCACCGACCGTAAATGATTTCATACCGATTATATCATAATATCGAAAAGATTACAATGATTTGCGGGGAATTTCCATCATTTTCTTTTGAACATCGGCTCCGCGGGCTGAAAAATCGCGAATTTTGCCAAAACACTTTACAAATTCGGCGAAATGTGCTATAATTCCGCCAAGGAAATAACGGAGAAATTTATGCGCTGTTTGTATTGCAACTGTACGGAAAGCAAGGTCATCGATTCCCGTTCGGCAGACGACGGAAGGACGATCCGCCGCCGCAGAGAGTGCAACGGATGCGGAAGAAGATTCACCACCTACGAGACGATCGAAGTCGCGCCGATCCTTGTCGTGAAGACGGATGGGACGAGGCAGGCCTACGATGTCGGAAAAGTGCGGGGCGGCATCATCAAGGCGTGCGAGAAGCGTCCCGTACCCCTCGAGAAGATCGACGCCTTGGCGGATGAGATCACGAAGCGCATCTACAACTCGATGGAACAGGAGATCTCGAGCAAGCGCATCGGCGAGATGGTCATGGAGGGGCTGAAAGAGCTCGATGAAGTCGCCTACGTCCGCTACGCCTCCGTCTACCGCTCCTTTAAGGATATCTCGTCCTTTATGGCGGAACTCCAGCATATGATGGAAAAAAAGGAGTCGGAGTCCAAGTAAACGGCAAAGATGAAGAAACAAGTTAAGGTCGGAGATCTTACGCTCGGGGACGGTACGGTCTCCGTCCAGAGCATGACTACCGTAAAAACGAGCGACGCCCAAGCCTGCGTCGCTCAAATCTTGCGCCTCGAAAAGGCGGGTTGCGACATTGCCCGCGTTTCCGTTTTGGATGAGGCGGACGCGCGCGCGATCCGTGAAGTGCGGAGCCATGTGCACATTCCCATCGTTGCGGACATACATTTTTCCGCTCGTCTTGCCGTGCTCGCCATGGAGAGCGGGGCGGATAAGTTGCGCGTCAACCCCGGGAATATCGGCGGCGAGGAGAAGATCAAGCTCGTTGCGGATTGTGCAAAACTTCACAAAATTCCCATCCGCGTTGGCGCCAATACGGGCAGTATCGAGAAAGAATTTTACGAGCGATACGGCAGAAGCGCAAAGGCGCTCGTCGCTTCCGTTTTGAAGCGTGCGGAACAATTCGAGCAATGCGGGTTTACGGATCTCGTGCTCTCCGTGAAGTCGTCCGACGTCAGAATGACCGTTGACGCCTATACCATGCTCGCGGAGGAGACCGATTATCCGCTCCATATCGGCGTGACGGAAGCGGGAACATACGAAAACGGGATCGTAAAGAGCAGCGTCGGGATCGGCGCTTTGCTCCTTCGCGGGATCGGAGATACCGTGCGCGTTTCCCTTTCGGCAGACCCCGTTCTCGAGGTCCGCGCGGCACACCGAATTTTAAGATCTGTCGGTCTCGAACGGAACTTTGTCGAAGTGATCGCCTGCCCGACTTGCGGCAGGTGCGAATATGATTGCATGGGGCTGGCTTCCCGCGTCGAGGAAGCGGTCGGCGGGATCGCGAAACCGCTCAAAGTCGCCGTTATGGGCTGTGTCGTCAACGGTCCGGGCGAAGCGAAGGAGTGCGATCTCGGGATCGCGGGCGGAAGGGAGTACTGCCTCATCTTCGGGCGCGGCGCCGAACCCGAGCGCGTCCCCACGGAGCTTGCAGAGCAAGAATTTTTCCGCCGCCTTACGGCGTTATTGGATCGATCATGAAGAGTCAGGACTATTTAGACGAAATCAGAAAGCGGGACGGCTTGGTCCGCGCCGTTCTCAAAAAAATCACGGTGGAGAATGGGCAAGCCGTCTTTCATCTCATTACGGACGTCAATTATACGTCGGAGGACGTCGAGTATGCGGGAAAGGTTTCCGCCCGTTTCGCAGGGATGCCCGCCGCGGCGCGCGTCGTAAAATCCGTGCCGAGCGAGGAGGGGGTCCGCCATACCCTGCTCGAGATCCTTGCCCGCCGCTTTCCCGCGTTTGCGGCGTTCGTGAACGCGGCGGATATCGTCGTTTCGGCGGGAGAGGGCGGAGGCGAATTTTCCCTCGGCGTAAATTCCGCGGGGTTGAAAAAGGGCAGAGAGGACGGGATCGTCGATTCCCTTGAAAAGGCGCTCGCCAAAGAGGTCTGCGGGAATTGGCGCGGACAGCTCCACGAGGTGCGCGGGGAAATGCGGATCGAGAGCGACGCCCCCGAAGCGGAGCCCGTCTTGGCTCCCCGTTATTTCGAGATCGGAGGTTATTCCGCGATCGACGACGCCAAGCCCAAGCGCGCGATCTATATCGCCGACCTTAACGGCGAAGGGACCGACCTTACCGTTTGCGGCGCCATTACATATATAGAAGAGAGGCAGACGAAGAACGGAAAGCCCTATTTTTCCATTGCGGTAAACGACGCCTCCGGGAGTTTGCGCGCGTCGTACTTTTCCAAGAAGAAGACGGTGGAAAAGGTACGCGATCTGCGCGTTGGAATGAGCGTCTGTCTTACGGGTGACAACGAAGTGTTCGGGGGCGGGCTGTCCTTCCGCGTCCGCGCGATCGATCTCGGCGCTCCCGCCGCGGATTTTATCTTTGTGGAGCGTCCGTCCCGTCCCGTGCCCGCGAAGTACCGCGTCGTCTTTCCCGTTCCCGAGACCGATTACGTCCAGCCCGATTTCTTCGGGACCAAACCGCTCTGCGAAGATTTTATGCGCGAGACGTTCGTCGTCTTCGACCTCGAAACGACGGGGCTGGGGCTCAATGCGGGCGCGATGGACCGCATCATCGAAGTCGGCGCCGTCAAGATCGAAGCGGGCAGGATTTCCGAACGGTTTTCGAGCTTTGTCGCCTGCCCGACGCGTCTTCCCGCCGAGATCGTGAAGATCACGGGGATCACCGACGAGATGCTCGTCGGAGCCCCCGATATTGCGGACGTCATCGCCGATTTTTATAAGTTTACGGCGGGCTGTTCTCTCGTCGCGCACAACGCCCAGTTCGACAGCAAATTCATCCGCTATTACGGCGAGAAACAGGGGTATGAATTCAACGGCAAGCTCTACGATACCCTCGCGCTTTCCCAAGAGCTTTTGCATTTGAAGAATTACCAGCTCAATACCATTGCCGACCATTTCGGCTTCGCCTTCAACCACCACCGCGCGTTTGCGGACGCGTTTGTCACCGCTAAGATCTTTATCGAGCTCGTCCGTATCAAAGGCGCGCTTTGACGGGAAATTTTTCATAAAACTTTCCGTAAACGCTTGATTTTTATATACGGACGTGTTATAATAAGGTTGCTTAATCGATGAAGAAGAGATTGAGAGCGGGGCGCCGCTCTCATTTCTTTGTAAGGAGGCACCCGTGAAGACCAAGCCTGCCGCCGAGATCGCCGAATTCCTCCGCCCGATCGCCGAGGAAGTCGGAGTGGAGATCGTTGACGTCGTCTTCGACCAAAGAAAAAATGCGCTGACCGTCACCATCGACCGGGAGGGCGGCGTAGACCTCATCGTATGCGAAAAATTTCACCGCGCCATCGATGGCCCGCTCGACGAGCTGGATCCGACCTACGGCGCGCCCTATACGCTGAACTGTTCTTCCTGCGGGCTCGACCGTCCCTTTAAGACGGCGCGGGATTTCGAGCGGCACATGGGGGAGAAGGTGGAGATCAAGTTTTATGCCCCGATCGGGGGAAAGAAGTACTGCGAGGGCGAACTTTGCGGCTTCGACGGGGAAAACGTCACCGTCCGCGAGGGAACGGAGGAACGCACATTCCCCCTCGCCAAATGCGCGAAAGTCAGCCTCTATATCGAAGTTTAGAATCAGGAACGCCGAAGGCGGAAAGACCGCCGTCACAAAATAAAAAACGGGAGAAAACACATGGTCAACAAGGATTTCTTTGCGGCGCTTGCCGACTTGGAACGTGAGAGGGGGATCAGCGAGGATGTTTTTATCGAGGCGCTTTCGGGCGCGCTCGCTTCCGCCTACAAAAAGCAAGTTTTCGGGGAAACCGCGAACGTCGAGGTCAGGTTGAACCCCGAAAAGAGCACGATCCGTTTTTATCTGCTCCGCACCGTCGTCGAGGACGAAAAAGAGGAGCTCGAGGACGGGGAGATCTACCTCGAGGACGCGCTTGAGATCAAGAAGAGCGCCAAGGTGGGCGACGTGCTCTCCGAGGAATTCGTCCCCAAGGATTTTTCGCGCATCGCCGCGCAGACGGCAAAGCAGGTCATTTTGCAGAAGATCCATGAGACCGAGCGGGACAATACGCTCTCGGAGTTCTCCGACAAGGAAGGGGAACTCATGAGCGGGCTCATCCGCAAGGTGGATATGCGCAACGTCTATATCGAGCTCGGCAAAGGTCAGATCGAAGGTTTGATGTTGCCGCAGGATCAGGTATTCGGCGAGAAATACGAAGTCGGCGATAAGATCAAAGTGTTTGTGAAACGGGTCAAGAGCGGCGGCAGGAACGCGCAGGTCTTGGTGTCCCGTTCCGCACCCGGTCTTGTCAAGCGCCTCTTTGAGGAAGAAGTTCCCGAGATCAAGGCGGGCACCGTCGTCATCAAAGCGGTATCCCGCGAGCCCGGGCATCGCACGAAGATGGCGATCGCGTCCTTGGATCCCAAGGTAGACGCGGTCGGCGCCTGCGTCGGCAATAAGGGCGCGCGCGTCAACGCGGTCGTCGCAGAGCTCGGCGGCGAGAAGATCGACATCATCCTGTGGAGCGAAAATCCTCTCGAATTTATCGCGAAGGCGCTCTCTCCCGCAACGGTCGTTTCCGTTACACAGCTCGGCGACAAATCGGCGGTCGCCGTCGTCCCGGACGATAAACTGTCCCTTGCGATCGGCAGAGAGGGGCAGAACGCGCGTCTTGCCGTCCGCCTGACGGGGTGGAAGATCGACGTCAAGAGCGAATCCGCCGCCGCGAAGCTGAATCTCGATGAGGCCGTGCCCACGGAGGAATAAATGCAGGAAAAGAAAGTCCCCATGCGGACGTGCATCGCCTGCCGGCAAGAGAAGCCGAAGCGCGAGATGCTTCGGATCTGCAAGAGCCCTGCGGGGGAGATTTCCCTCGACTTTTCGGGAAAACTTTCGGGCAGGGGAGCCTATGTCTGTCCCTGTGAGACGTGCATCAAGCGGCTTTCCAAGGGTCAGCTCTTGAAGAAAGTATTTTCCGCACCCGTAGACGAATCGGTATACCGCCGTCTCGAGGAGGAATTCTTTGGGAAATAAACTTGCGGCATACGTCGGCTTTGCGAAAAGAAGCCGTAAGATCGCGCTCGGCGTCGGGGCGGTGGAAGCGCTCAAAAGTCCGCCGCCGCTACTCATTGCCGATTCGGGCGCGTCGGAGAATACGAAAAAAAAGATCGAAAAGCTGAGGACGAGGTTCGCCTGCCCGCTCGTCTACGTCGAAGATCTCGAAGGGATCACGGGCAAGGCGTTTTGTAAACTCGCAGCAATCTCGGATGAAAATCTCGCCCGCGCCATCGGGCGGGAAGCGGGAATCATGAACTGACGGAGGGTAATTCATGGCATACGAAAATCTCGAAAAACTTGGGGCGCTTCCGAAGGAGAAAGCCACAGCGTCGCTCAAGGAGGCGATCGCCGCAAACGAAAAGAAGCTCAACGAGCTTTTGAAGCGGCTCACCGACTTGGAAGCCGCCGCTGCCCGCAAGCGCGCCGAAGAAGAAGAGAGAAGGGCGGAAGAGGAAAGAAGAGCGGAAGAAGAAGCGAAACACGCCGCCGAGCTCGCCTCCGCACAGCAGAAAGAAGCGGAAGAGAAGGAGCGGCAAAAATCGGCTGAGACGGAAAACGAGGCACCCATGTCTGCGGAAGGCGCTCCAAAAGAACAAGCGCCTGCGCCGAACCCCGTCTCCGAAGCCCAAAGAGCGCCGTCTCTTTCGAAACCTGCTGTCCGTCAGGACGCCCCGCGCGAGAGAAGCGGAGACCGCCCCGTAAGGCCTTCCCAGCCTGCGGCCCCCCGCACGGGTACCTTCCGCGAAGGTCAGCCTCCGAGGACGTTCCGTCCCGATCAGAGGCAGGACCGTCCTGCCCGTCCGACCTATACGCCTCCCGCCGCCGGGACGAGAGCGGCGCCCGGTGCCCGTCCTTATCCTCCGCGTCCTCAGACCGGTGCGGCGCGTCCTCCGAGACCGCTCGGTTTGGGAAGACCTGCGCCCGTCGCGGCGCCTGCACCCGCTCCCCGTCGCGAACCCGCGAAAAAATTCGAAAAGACGTATGTCGAACACGCGCGGGGTCCCGTCAACAAGCGCACCCTCCAGCGCCAGCAAGGGGCGGATATCGGCGATTTCGATAAAGAGAGCGGCTACCGCAAGGCGCGGTTCGGGAAAAAGGTCAGAAAGGAGACCCAAACCGTCAAGATCGACCATGCCGTCGTAACGACACATGAGATCCCGATCAAAGTTCTGTCCGAAAAACTCGGTATTTCTGCTGTCGAGATCACCAAGCGTCTCTTCAAAGAGGGCGTGATGAAGACGGTCAACGAATCGGTCGATTACGACAACGCGGCGCTCATGGCGCTCGATCTCGGGATCGACCTCGAATACCGCCCCGAAAAGACTGCGGAGGAGACGCTGATCGAAGAGCACGGAGCGGCAGAAGAGGAGAATTCCGTCGTACGCGCACCCGTCGTTACGGTCATGGGTCACGTCGATCACGGCAAGACCTCCCTGCTCGACTATATCCGTAAGACAAATGTCACCGCAGGGGAAGCGGGCGGGATCACGCAGAGCATCGGCGCGTATACCGTAACGCTCCCCGGCGACCGCAAGATTACCTTCATCGATACCCCCGGGCACGCCGCCTTTACCGCGATGCGCGCAAGAGGGGCGCAGGTGACCGATATCGTCGTCCTTGTCGTTGCGGCAGACGACGGGATCATGCCCCAGACGGTGGAGGCGATCGACCATGCCAAAGCCGCGGATGTGCCGATCATCGTTGCGATGAACAAGATGGATAAACCGAACGTGAGTCCCGATAAGGTCAAGCAGGGGCTGATGAACTACAACCTCGTGCCCGAGGAATGGGGCGGCGATGTGATCGTCGTGCCCGTTTCCGCGAAGACGGGCGAGGGAATCGACGAATTGCTTGAAAGTATTTATTTACAGGCGGAGATGCAGGAGCTCCGCGCCAATCCCGAACGGAAGGCGCGCGGCGTCGTCATCGAGGCGAAGCTCGATAAAGGGAAGGGACCGGTCGCAAGCGTCTTGGTACAGAACGGGACGCTCCGCACGGGCGACAATCTCATCACGGGTATGACGATGGGCAGAGTGCGCGCCATGATCGACGATCAGGGCAGAACGGTCAAGGAGGCGGGTCCCTCCACGGCGGTTTCCGTACTCGGTCTCGAAGACGTTCCCAACGCGGGCGACGCAATTTTCGCCGTCGAGGCCTCTCTCATGAAGAAGGTCCAAGAGGAGCGCAAGAATAAACAGCGCGAATCCTTGATCCACGAGATGCCCGGTAAGAAGTCGTTTGAAGATATGTTCAAAGACGCGGCGGCAGGCGAGATGAAGAACCTCAATCTCATTCTCAAAGCGGACGTGCAGGGTTCGGTCGAAGCGGTGAAGGCGGCAGTGGAAAAGCTCGCCAACGAAGAAGTCCGCATCAACGTGATCCGCGCCGCGGCAGGCGCCGTTACGGAGAGCGACGTATCTCTCGCGGATTCCTCGAAGGCGCTCATCGTAGCGTTCAACGTCCGTCCCGACGCCAAAGCGAAGGCGCTCGCCGAACGTAGCCGCGTGGAGATCAGAACGTATCGCATCATCTATGAATTGCTCGACGAGATGGAAGCGATGACGAAGGGAATGCTCTCTCCGAAGTACAAGGAGACTTTGATCGGCAAGGCGGAAGTGCGCCAGACCTTCAACGTCACGGGAGTCGGCGTGGTCGCGGGATGTTTGGTCGTCGAGGGCAGACTTCAACGCGGCGGAAAACTTCGCATCTATCGCGACAATATCATGATCGTCGAGGGAAATGCGAAGACTTTGAAGCACTATAAGGACGAAGTCAAAGAGATCGCCGCGGGTCTCGAATGCGGTTGCGCGATCGAGGGCTTCAACGAGATCCGCATCGGTGATTTCATCGAATGTTATCTCATCGAGGAGATCAAACAGGCATGATCAGACGTACCGACCGTTTGGACAGCGAGTTTCGGAAAGAGATCGCCGCAATCCTCTCGGGTCCGCTGAAAGATAAGGAACCCGGGCTTTGCGGGATCGTCAGCGTCACGGAGGCGGACGTTGCGCCCGACCTCAAAACGGCGAAAGTCTACGTGAGCGTCTATGCAACGTCTCCCGAGGCGAAATCGCAGTCGTTTGAGATCATCAAAAGGAATGCGGGATTCGTGCGCCGCGAGCTCGCCCGCGTGATGCGCATGAGAACGGTCCCCGAGATCACATTTTGCGAGGATGCGAGTTTCGAGTACGGCTCCAAGATGGACGACATCTTCGCAAAACTTCATAAGGACGAATAAATGAATACGATTGAAGAAATTGCAAGCGTACTCAAAAATACGAAAAGCGCGATGATCTTTACCCATGTCCGTCCCGACGGCGACACGCTCGGCAGCGGAATGGCTCTTCATCGCGCTCTTTCTTTGCTCGGCGTCCGGAGCGAGGTGCTAAACGAAGGGGAGATCCCCGCTACTTTTTCTTTCTTGCCGGGCATGGATGAGATCGTCCGCAAGCCGTCGTTCCCCGCGGAGATCCACATCGCCGTGGATACGAGCGACGTAGCCCGCCTCGGCCAGCTCGAAACGGCGTTCCGCACGGGAAGGAAGATCACCGTCAACATCGATCACCACATCTCGAATACGCGCTTTGCGAAGTACAATTTTGTGCGGGAGCGCGCGAGCAACTGCGAAAACATCATGGAATTGATCGGGGCGATGGGGATCGAAATTACGGGCGACATCGCGTCCTTCCTCATGCTCGGCATGGTGACCGATTCGGGCGGATTTTCCCATTCCGACGTAGACGGCGATACCCTCCGCGCCGCGGCAACTGCGCGGGACGGGGGAGCCGACCTTCACCAAATCGTGTACGAGACGATGCGCCGCCGCAGTAAGCCCCGTGCGGAGCTCTATGCGGAGACGGTCTCCCGCCTTCGCTATTTCCTCGGCGATACGCTTGCGGTCGCGGTCGTTCCGCACGCCGCATTGGAGGAACGGGGGCTCGGGACGGAAGCGACGGAGGGGATCGTCGATTTCGCCCTTACCGTCGATTGTGTGGAAGTCAGCGTCTGTCTGCTCGAGATGAAGAGGGGGCAGTACAAAGTCTCCCTCCGCTCGAAAGGGAAGGTGGATGTCAATGCCATCGCGAAGATGTTTGGCGGAGGCGGGCACACCCTTGCCTCGGGCTGTATGCTCTTCGGCGATCCCGAGGAGATCATGGACCGCCTGCGCTACGCCGTCTATCAGCATTCGGGGGATCTATGACGGGGTTTTTGAATATCGATAAACGGCGGGGAGACACATCCGCCTATACGGTCAACCGCGTCAAGCGGCTCGTGCGGCATACGATGGGGAAACTTCCGTGCGGACATCTCGGCACGCTCGATCCGCTCGCTTCGGGCGTTCTGCCCGTCGGGATCGGCAATGCGAACCGTCTGTTCGATTATTTTTTGGAAAAGCAGAAGACATACCGCGCCCGTTTCCGCTTCGGCGCGACGACCGAGACCCTCGATCTCGAGGGCACAGTGGAAGTCGGCGGGCCGATCCCGTCGTTTCAAGAAGTCGAAGGTGCGCTCGGGTCGTTCGTCGGCAGGATCTCACAAATCCCGCCCAAATATTCCGCGCGTTGCTATGGCGGTAAGCGGGGATACGAACTCGCGCGGGACGGCGTAGAGTTCGATCTTCCCGCCAAAGAGGTGGAGATCTATTCCTTTCGCTTAGCGGAGCAAGTCGCGCCCGATGAATATGAATTCGAGATCGTTTGCAGCGGCGGCACATACATCCGCTCCCTCTCGAGAGACCTCGCCCTCGCGCTCGGAACGCTCGGCTATACCACGATGCTCCGCAGGACGAGAAGCGGAATTTTCGGAGAGGAGACGGCAGTTCCGCTCGACGCTTTGACGCCGGAAAACTGGGAAAATTATCTCATACCCACGGACATGGTATTGCCGTTTTCGGTCATGGAGATCAACGACGCCCGATATTACAACGGTGTTCCGTTCCCCGTCGGAGAGGCGGACGGGACCTATAAGATCTACCGCGAAGGCGTTTTCTACGGGACGGGGATCGTGGAGGCGGGGATCCTTCGCCCCGACAAAAAGCTGTGCTGATCTATCGGTACGGACAACGCATCGCGGAGCCTTCCGTGCTCATACTCGGCGGATTCGACGGGCTTCATCTCGGACACCGCGCCTTACTGCTTCGGGTGAAGGCGTCGGGGCTTCCCGTGTGCATGACGTCGGTGATCGGGGGAAAGGGCAAGGCGCTCTTTACGCGCGCAGAGCGGGAATTTCTCTTCGAGCGTGCGGGCGTCGCATTCCTCTGCGAGATCGAATTCACCGAGGAATTGAAGTCTACCTCCGCGGAGGATTTTTTGCGGACGCTGTTTTCGTCGGTTTCGGCGAGGCGGGTCGTCTGCGGGGAGGACTTTCGGTTCGGCAGGGACGCGCTCGGTACGCCCGAGCTTCTGAAGGCGCTCGCGCCCTGTCCCGTCGAAGTCGTTCCCGCCGTCCGCTCCGATTCCTTGCGCGCGGAGACGGGGGACGCCAAAGGGTGCAAGATCTCGGCGACCTCCTGTAAAAAGTTCCTCTCGGCGGGCGAGCTCCCGCTTCTGAACGCGCTTCTCGGGACGCGGGATTTTTACGGGAGCGCCTACTTTATCCAAAGCGCGGTCGAGCACGGGAGGCAGGTCGGAAGGACGTATGGATTCCCCACGCTCAACCTTTCCGTCCCGTCCGAAAAACTGCTCCCGCCCGACGGAGTATACGGGGGGCTGTGCACGACGCCGAAGGGGAATTTCCCCGCGATCATGAATATCGGGGCGCGCCCTACCTTCGGGGTTGAGGAGCGGAAACTCGAGGTCTATCTCGACGGATTTGCGGGCGATCTATACGGCGAGACGGTGCGCGTCTATCCCACCGAATTTTTCCGCGGGATCGAAAGATTTTCTTCCGCAGACGCTTTGAAGGAACAGCTCGAAAGAGACATCCTTCGTCTCAGAACGGTTCGGCCGTACAAACAATAGGCAGGTGATCCAATGATAAAATTCGGACCGAGCGGCAACTGCGAAAGTTTTTATGCCGCAGGATATGAGCACACCGAAGAATCCGCGCATTTCGTGAGAGAGCACGGCCTCGACTGTTTCGAGTATTCCTTCGGCAGGGGCGTGCATATGACCGAAAAGAAGGCGCTTTCCGTCTGTGAAGCGTTCCGCCGTGAGGATGTGGAGATCTCCGTCCATGCGCCCTATTATGTGAATTTTGCCAATTCCGATGATGAAATGGCGGCGAAGTCTTACGGGTACATTCTCGACAGCGCAAAGGCGCTCGCGCTGATGGGAGGAAAGCGCGTGGTCTTTCATCCCGCCGCGCAGGGGAAGGATTCCCGCGCCATCGCCGTAGAACGGACGGAGGACCGCCTGAAACGGCTGCGCGATTTTATTTATCTCAACGGTCTCGCGGAGATGATGTATTGCCCCGAGACGATGGGCAAGATCGCGCAGATCGGAACGGTGGAAGAGATCGTAAAATTTTGCGAGATCGACCGTATTTTCACACCGTGTGTGGATTTCGGGCACGTCAATGCCCGCGAGCAGGGAAGTTTGAAGACGGCGCGGGATTACCGCGATCTTCTCGAATTCATGCTTGCGCGGCTCGGCTACGAACGGATGAAGCACTTCCATGTCCATTTTTCCAAGATCCAATACGGCGCAAAGGGGGAGATCCGCCATCTCACGTTCGCCGACGACGTTTTCGGACCCGAATTCGATCCGCTTGCCGAGGTCCTCGTCGATCTGAAACTCGAGCCGTATATCGTTTCGGAGTCGGCGGGAACGCAGACCGAGGACGCCATGGCGATGAAATCGGCGTACGAGAAGATCTCGCGCGCGCGGAATGGATAAACTTTCGAAAAAACCGTTGACTTGCGCAGGCGTATTTGGTATAATATGGGTATGCTTGACGGAAAAAAACGCAAAATATATCTCGAAACGGGTGCCGACGCCCTTTTGGTCGAGACCGATTTTCTCCGCAGGTACCTGACCGGGTTTTATTCGACGGACGGCTATGTGATCCTCAGAGAGGATTCCTGCGTCTTCGTCGCCGATCCGCGTTATTTTGAAGCGGCGGAGAAGGCGCTTGCGGGCACGGACGTCGAGGTCGCCGAGGGTTCGAATTCCAAGGCGCTCGAGCTCCTTTTCGGGGTCAAACGTCTCGGCATTCCCTTCCCGTTTACCGACTTGTCCCGCGCAGAAGCGCTGAAAAACGAGAGATTCGAGTTGGTTGACTGTATGCCCGCGCTCAAAGAGGCGATGCTTTACAAGACGGAGCGCGAGATCTCTCTCATCCAAGTAGCGTGCGATATTGCGGAGGAGGCGCTTCTCTCCCTTCTTCCCGAGATCAAGGAGGGAATGAAGGAACGCGAGGTCGCGGCTCTTCTCGAATACAGAATGCGCCGTCTCGGTGCGAGCGGGACTTCGTTCGAGACCATTGTCGCCTTCGGAGAGAACGGCAGTGTGCCCCATCACGAGACGGGGGACAGGGCGCTGAAATTCGGCGATCCCGTGCTCATCGACTTTGGCTGTAAGTACGAGGGGTACTGTTCGGACTGCACCCGCACCTTTCTCTTTGGGGACGACGGGCGGCACGGAGAATTCAAGAAGGCGTACGCCGAAGTGCTGAAAGCGCATGAGCTCGTCAAGGAACAGGTCGTTGCGGGCATGACGGGAAAGGAAGCGGACGAAATCGCCCGCGGCTCTTTGAGGAAAGCGGGGCTCGATCGGTACTTCACCCACTCTTTGGGGCACGGCATCGGGCTTCAGATCCATGAGTATCCAGTCCTCTCCCCGAGAGGCGGGGAAGTCTTGCAAGACGGCATGGTTTTTTCGGATGAGCCCGGCGTCTACCTTAGGGGGGAATTCGGCATCCGCATCGAGGACAGCGTCTATTTGAAAGACGGAAAAGTCCGTTCGTTCATGAAAAAGACGGGCAGAGAGCTCGCGATCCTGTAAAACCAAACCGCCTGCGGGCGGATGAAACTACGCAAATCAAAAAGGAGATACAGTTTTATGGCACAGATCATGGCAGGTGATATCCGCAAGGGTACGACGTTTGAATACAAGAGCGGCGTCTATACCGTTACGGAATTTCAGCACGTCAAGCCCGGGAAGGGCGCGGCGTTCGTCCGCACGACGCTGAAGAACGTCGTCACGGGGCAGGTGCTTTCCGACGAAACGTTCAACCCTACGACGAAGCTCGAGACTGCGCAAGTCGAGACGAAGAAGATGACCTATTCCTATAACGACGGGGAGTTCTACTACTTCATGGACGACGAGTTCAATATGACCCCCCTCAATCACGATCAAGTCGAGGACGCGCTCCGCTATATCCGCGAGAACGATACCGTGACCGTCCGCTTCCTCTACGATAAGGCGTTCAGCGTCGAGCCCGAGAACTTCGTCGAGCTCAAAGTCGTCGAAGCGGAGCCCGGCGTAAAGGGTAACACCGCGACGAACGTCACCAAAGCCGCCAAGGTTGAGACGGGCGCGACTTTCCAAGTCCCCATGTTCGTCGAGGAAGGGGATACGATCCGTATCGATACCCGCACCGGCGAATATATGTCGAGAGTATAACATGAAATTCGTCGCACAGCGCGTAGACCGTGCGGCGCTTTCCGTAGGCGATGCGCCCGTCTCCGAGATCGGATACGGGCTTGTCGTTTATTTCGGCGTACAGGTCGGAGACGCCGAGCCGCAGGCAGAAAAGTGCGCAGAAAAACTTGCCAACCTTCGGATCTTCGAGGACGACGCAGGAAAAATGAACAGATCGGTCAAGGACGTAGGGGGCGAGATCCTCTTCGTTTCCCAATTTACGCTCTGCGGCGATTGCAGGAAGGGCAACCGCCCGTCTTTCACCGACGCGGAACGTCCGCCGCGCGCAAAGGAACTCTATGAGTACGCCGCCGCCTGTCTCAGGGCGCACGGGATCCCCGTGAAGATGGGGGTATTCGGCGCGGATATGACCATCGAACAGGTCAATCGGGGACCGGTCACGATCCTCTACGATTTGTAATGCCGCGGGGAGGAAGAGACGCCATGCGGATCCAATTTCTCGGTACGGGCGCGGCGGAGGGGATCCCCGCGCTGTTTTGCAGATGTGCGTTTTGCCGTGACGCGAGGGCGCGCGGCGAGGTCCGTTCGCGCGCGCAAGTTCTGCTCGACGGGGAGCTCTCCGTCGATTTTCCGCCCGACGCCTTTTCCCATGCCGCAAAGACGGGCGCAGACTTTTCCGCCATCCGCTATTTGCTCGTCACGCATTCCCATCTCGACCATTTTGCGGCGGGCGATCTCGTCTTCCGCGGGTACAAATACGCCTCGGGGATGACTTGCCCGTCGCTCGACATCTATGCCAACCGCGAGACCCTCGAAGTGTTTCGGGAGGCGACGAGGCGGGAGATGAAGCCCGAGATCGCGTCTACGATCGCGACGCATGAGATCCGCGCCTTCAAAAAAGCGGAGTTCGGCGGTTGGACGGTTTATCCGCTTGCCGCAAAGCATACTTCCCGCGATCCGTTGGTCTTTTTGATCGAAAAAGCGGGAAAACGCGTCCTGCACCTTCACGATACGGCGCTTCTGCCCGAGAAGGATTATGAATTTCTCGCTTCACTCGGCGGGAAGCCTGCCGATCTCGTTACGCTCGACTGTACCTTTCTCTACGGACGGGCAGACCGCAATGCCCGCCACATGGGGCTCTATGAGGACCTCGAAGTGTTGGAGCGGCTCGGAGAGATCGGGCTTGCGGATGGGGCGACGAAACGGGTTATCACCCATTTTTCGCACACCTTCGCTCCGACCGCAGAACTTCTCCGTACGGCAGAGAAGGAGTTTGGGGTCATCGCCGCGTACGACGGCATGACGTTGGAGATCTGATTTCGGCGTTTTTCCTTAGAATGCGTACAAAGGAAGGAAACCGATCGATCCGCCGCGCCCATAGGGGTCCCTACGCAGGCGCAAGGACAAGCCGATGCTTGCAAAAACCGCCCCGTCTATCGTATGTCCTGCTTTATCGCAGACCATAATGAGCTCATAGGGCCCGAATTTATAGACGAAAATCCTTGCGGCAGACGCGTAGACCATAACGGAGAATTCCGCGGCGCGGGGGACGGGCGCGGAAGATCGGTTCCGTCAAAAAATGCCGCACGGGGCGAAGACGAGCGGCAAGGAGGGGAGCTTGAAATGAGTTTGATTTCCCGTATCAGAGAATTTTTTGCCCGCAGAAACCGGACGCCCGTGCTGGGATTGGCGCTCGGCAGCGGGGGCGCCAAGGGTATGGCGCACCTCGGCGCGCTCAAAGCGTTCGAGGAAGAGGGAATCGCCTTTTCCGTCGTCACGGGTTCTTCGATCGGTGCGATCGTCGGCGCGCTCTATTCCAAAGGGTACAGCGCTTCCGATATGGTAGGCATCGTCGAGGGGCTCAACCATAAAGAGTTCTCCAAAAATCTTCGTCCGCTCGCCGATCTCAAGTTTGCAGAGGACTTTTTGTCGCAATATCTCGAGGGCGATATTTCCGAACTGCCCAAGGCGTTCGGCGCATGGACGACGGACGGGGAGACCAACGAGGGCGCGTTCTTCTCCAAGGGGGAAATTTGCCGCATTCTGACGGCTTCCGCGGCGATCCCGCCCTTCTTCCGCGCCGTTACGGTGGACGGGAAGAAGTATTACGACGGCGCGTTTTCCAATGCGGTCCCGGCAGACGCCTGCCGCGATCTCGGCGCCGATTTCGTGATCGGGATCGACCTCGCCGCTTTTCTGCCGAGCGAGGAAGAGAAGGGGTTCTTCTCCCGCATGATCGGATCCGCCATTCAAGCCATGACGCCCATCCGCTACACGGAGGATTGCCGTTCCCGCGGTTACGCCGCGGCGGACGTGATGCTTCGTCCCAATCTCAAAGAGTATTCCGCTACCGACGTCTCCCGTTCAGCGATGGACGGAATGTTCGAAATCGGTTATGCCGAAGCCAAGGCGCATATGGGGGAGATTTTGAGCGCCGTCGAGAGGGCAAAACATGACAGAAGAGCGTAAGGAATATTGGAAAAAACGGTTGAAGAAGGACGCCGATTTCCGCGTGCTCGTCCGCCGTTTGATTTTGATCGCGGTATCCGCACTGTTCGTTTCGGCAGTCGCGATCTTTGACGCGGTCCGTCCCTTCCGTACTCTTCTGCCGTCGGTCGCGCTTCCGGAGCGGTTGGAGGGCGAGGCGCGCATTCATTTTCTCGATGTGGGGCAGGGCGACGCCACGATCGTGGAATTTCCGAGCGGCGACGTCCTTCTCGTGGACGCAGGCGACGGAAGTTTTTCCAACGACAACAAGATCTACCGCTATCTCAAAGGGATCGATCCCGTGCATTTGACGATCGCCGTGACCCATCCCGACATCGACCACTGCGGCGGTGTGGAGAATGTCATAAAAAATTTCGAGGTGGAGCGGGTGCTACTGCCCGTTTACGGCTCGGACAACGGGTTTTACCTCAAAATGCTCAAAGCCTGCAAGGGGATCCCGACCGAAACGCTATCACGGTATCGCTCGGTCAGAGACTCTTCGGGGGCGTACGTCGTCTGCGTCTCGCCCGCATCGCTCACCGAGGCGAGCGAGAACGACGCTTCGTCCGTTCTCTATGTGAACTATGAGGGCGTCGAAACGTTGCTCGGCGCGGATATTTCCTCGGTTGCGGAGCGCATGATCATGCGGGAATACGCGTTGCTCCCGGGGATCTTCGATAGCGGCGATCTTCATGTGGACCTCGGAAGCATCGAGATCCTCAAAGTGTCTCACCACGGCTCTGCGGCGTCCTCTTGCGAGCAGTGGCTGACCTTTTTGGGCGCGGAGGTCGCCGTCATATCCTGCGGTGCGGGGAACAGTTACGGCCATCCGTCTGCCGACGCGGTCATGCGTCTTGCACAGCATTCCGAGATCTACCGCACCGACGAGCTCGGGGATATCGTCGTTACGATCCGTGACGGCGCCTATCGGGTCCAATACGAAAGCGCGCGTGCGCGCGGGGGAGAAAGATGAAACTGACGACTGCGGGCGAATCGCACGGAAAAGAATTGTTGGCGATCCTTGAAGGATTTCCTGCGGGGCTTGTTTTGGACATGGGTGCCGTTGACGCCGTCCTTGCGCTTCGTCAAGGTGGGTACGGAAGGGGAAATAGACAGCTGATCGAACACGACCATGCGGAGATCCTATCGGGGGTGCGCGGCGGTATGACGATCGGCAGTCCCATTGCCGTACGGATCGTCAACCGCGATCATCGGAATTGGGAGAGCGCGATGTCGCCCGAAGACGGAGACCTATCGCTTGCCCGTGTGACCGCGGTAAGACCGGGGCACGCCGACCTGCCCGGGATGCTGAAATACGGCTGGAAGGACGCGCGCAACGTGCTTGAGAGGGCTTCCGCGCGCGAGACGGCGGTCCGCGTCGCCGCAGGCGAGCTTTGTAGGCAACTTCTCGCCGCGCTCGGGATCGAGGTCAGGGGATATGTTCGCGCCTCGGGCACGGTTTCCGATCCCGCAGAATATCCGTTTGAAGAACTTTCACGGCGGAGCCCTCGCCTCGGAATGATGGATCCGCGCCTTGAAAAACTCGCAATGGAGGAGATCGACAGCTGTGCCGCCGAGGGCGATACGTTGGGCGGCGTCGCGGAAGTGCGCGCCAAAGGGCTCAAGAGCGGATTCGGCAGCTGTATGACGGCTTCCGAACGCTTGGACGGCAGGATCGCCGCTTCCATGATGTCGGTCCAAGCCGTAAAGGGCGTGGAGTTCGGGCTCGGTTTTGAGGCCGCCAAGCGCCGCGGGAGCGCCGTTCACGACGAGATCTTTTATCAAAACGGCTACCGCCGCGCTACCAATAGGGCGGGCGGGATCGAGGGAGGAATGTCCAACGGCGAGGAGATCGTCGTCCGCCTCGCCATGAAGCCCATCCCCACCTTAAAGAGGGGGCTTCGGACGGTTGACGCGGAAACGGGGCTTGCGACCTTTGCCGCGGCGGAACGGAGCGATGTCTCCGCGATTTTCGCCCTCGAGACGGTGGCGGAAAGCGTACTTGCGCTGACGCTCGCGGAAGTTGTCTGCGAACGGCTCGGCGGCGATACCGTCGATCAGTTTGTACGCCGCTACGGAGAACTGCCATGAAGATCGCTTTCAACCGAAAATCCTCGTGCGAGATCGTCATAACGGAGAAAGTGTGGGAAATACTTGCGGGGCTTGCGGCGCGCCGAAGGCTCTTTGTCTTGACCGACAAGACCGTATACGGCATCTACAGCGACCGCTTCGATTCAGTTTTTCCGACGTCTTCCGTCTATACCATGTCCGCTGGTGAGGCTTACAAAACGCCCGAAGTGCTCTTGGCGCTTCTGAAAAAGATGGCGGACGAAGAGGTCCTGCGCGGTGACCTCTTGGTTGCGGTCGGCGGGGGCGTCGTAACCGATCTCGGCGGGCTTGCCGCGAGCCTCTATATGCGCGGGATCGAATGCGCGTATGTTCCGACGACGTTGCTCGCGCAGGTGGACGCGTCCGTCGGCGGCAAGACGGCTGTGGATTTTTGCGGCGTCAAAAATCTTTTGGGGACCTTCTCCCAACCGCGGTCGGTTTACATCGATCCGTCTTTTCTTGCGACCCTGCCCCTTCGCGAGTTGCGTTGCGGGCTCGGCGAGATCGTCAAACACGCCGCGCTTTTTCCTGCGCTCTACGAGCGGCTTTCGGCGGCGAGCGATTTCTACGACGTCGGATTTTTGGGGGAGATCGTGCCGCTGAATCTCGCGTTTAAGGCGCAGATCGCCGAGAAAGATCCCATGGAGACGGGGATCCGCAAATGTCTCAACCTCGGGCATACGACAGCGCATATGCTCGAACTCTCTTCTTCCGATCTTTCGCACGGCGAGGCGGTCTTAAACGGTTTGATTTTGGAAGCGGAGATCGCAAAGCGGACGGTAAAGGATGCGGACGTCGCTTTTCTATGCAGTTTGCAGTCGCTTTGCCGCCGCGCGCTCGGCGACGCGGAGCCCGTGAAGGGGGAGACGATCGACCTCTCCCTTGCGCGGCTCGATAAGAAGAATGTCCGCCGCGGGGAGATCGTTTTGACGTTGCCCGTCCGTTGCGGGGAGTATAGGATCGTCCCGATGGACGCCCGCGGGTACGAAGATATGTTGAAGGAGATCTTGCCGTCATGACGTTGCACCTCGCTCTCGTCGGGAAAGACGTCTCCGCGTCGGAAAGCCCGCGCATTCATCGCTTTTTGCTCTCCGGGTGGGGCGTCGGTTGCCGCTACGAATGTCTCTCCGTGCCTTCGGAGCAGTTCTCTGCCGTTCTGCCCGCCCTGTTCGAGACGGACGGATTTAATGTGACGATCCCCTATAAAGAGCGGATCGTTCCCTATGTGCGGCTCTTGGGTGACGCAGGGCGATTCGGCTCGGTCAATACCGTTCTTCCGCGGGAGCGCGCGGGATACAATACCGACGGCTTGGGATTTTTGCTGATGCTCGGGGCCGCGGGCGTCGATCCGAAGGGCAAACGCGCGTTGGTGCTCGGCGCGGGCGGCGCGGGGAAGAGCTGTATCGGCGCATTGCTCGGCGCGGGCGCGGAAGTTTTTGCCTACGAAAAGGACCCTTCCCGGATGCAGGCGGCCGCCGACCGTTTCCATGACGTACATCCGCTTACCGCCGTCCCTTCCGCTCCTTACGATCTCATCGTCAACTGTACGGGCATCGGGATGCATGATACGGTCGGACAAACTCCGCTTTGCCGTACGGATCGCGGCGAAGTTGGTGCAGAACAGCTTTTGGAGGGGTGCAGTTTGGCGGTCGATCTCATCTATACGCCCGCGGAATCCGCCTTTCTCCGTGCGGCGCGCGCCCGCGGGATCCCCGCTCTGAACGGCGCTTCCATGCTCTTCTATCAGGCGTATGCCGCCGATTGCCTTTTCCTCGGGAGACAGAGCGATTCGGAAGAGGCGCACAAATTTTACCGAAATTATCTCGGATCGACAGTAGGGGAATAACATGAAATTTTTGATCATCAACGGGGTCAACTTAAATTTGACAGGGAAACGCGAACGGGACACATACGGGACCGAGACGCTCGACGAGATCAACGCTTGGCTCTCCGCCCGCGCGCAGACCATGGGGCATGAGGCCGATTTTACCGTAACCAACATCGAGGGGGAGATCTGCACGGCGATCCAGGAAGCGGACGGCACTTATGACGGCGTGATCCTCAACGCAGGCGCGTATTCGCATTACTCCTACGCCATCCGCGACGCGATCGCCGCCGTAAAGGTCCCCGTGGTCGAAGTGCATATGAGCAATATCTTTGCGCGGGACGCGTTCCGCCGCACCTCCGTACTTTCCGATGTATGCAGGGGCGTGATCGCAGGTTTCGGCAAGATGAGTTATCTTTTGGCAATGGAGAGTTTTGAAGGATGAATATTGTACTTTGCGGGATGATGGGCGTTGGAAAAACCAGCGTGGGGATCGAGATCGCGAGACGGACGGGGCGCAGGTGGTACGATACCGACATCGTCATCACGGACCGTTACGGCAGGATCTCCGATCTCTTCGAATACTATGGGGAAGCGCATTTCCGTTCGCTTGAAACCGGGATCGTGCGCGAGCTCGCCGAAAAAGACGGGCTCGTCATTTCCACGGGGGGCGGATTGGTCCTCAACGCGGAAAACAGCGAACTCTTGAAGCGCAACGGAAAGATCTTCTTTTTGCGCGCCTCCTTCGAAAAGCTGTTGGAACGGGTGCGCGCCGACGAAACGCGTCCCCTTCTCAAAGATACGGGGAAGACTGCCGAGCGCCTCGGCGAATTGCTCGCCGTGCGGACGCCGATCTATGAGGCGGTCGCGGATGTGATCGTCGATACCGACGGGAAATCGGTCGAAGAGGTCGCCGAAGCCGTCGTCGCGGCGGTGGAAGCATGAAAGCGCTCGTTACGGGAGGTACGCGCGGGATCGGGCTCGCCGTCGTCCGCGCCCTCTGCGCCAAAGGATATTCGGTGACTGCGACGTACTCCTCCGACGAAGAGAGCGCTCTTTCGGCGCGCAAGGAATTGCCCGCTGTACGGTTTGTCCGTGCAGATGCGGCGGACGAGGCGGCAACGGCGTCCCTTTTTGACGGGCTCGGAGAGCTCGATCTCTTGGTATTGAACGCGGGCGTTTCCGCATTCGGACAGATCCAGGACGTGACGGAGGAGGACTACCGAAGGGTGTTCGACGTCAACGTCAAGGGCGTGATGTTCACTTGTAAGTATGCCGTCCCCAAGATGATCGGAAAGGGGGGCGCGATCGTTGCGGTCTCTTCCGTTTGGGGGGAGACGGGCGGAAGTTGTGAAAGCCTCTATTCCGCGTCGAAGGGCGCGGTGATCGCATTCGTGAAGGCGCTCGCCAAAGAACTTGCGCCTTCGGGGATCACCGTCAACTGCGTCAGCCCGGGCGTGATCGATACCTCCATGAACGCCTTTTTAACCTCTTCGGAGCGGGAAGCGCTCGAAGCCGAGATCCCGCTCGGGCGGTACGGTACTTGCGGCGAAGTGGCGGACGCGGTATGCGCACTCGCGGAAAACCGCTACATCACGGGGCAGGTGCTCGGCGTCAACGGCGGTTTTTTGATTTAAGGATTTCGTACTTTTTCGGGACGGTAGGGGGTAATTTGTCTGCCGTCCTTGCGTAAAAGCGGTTTTGCGAAGTACTATGTCAGACATAATTATAGATTTTTTTTGAAATTTTCCTCAAATTAGAGGATTTTTTCATAAATTCGGCGAAATAAAAAGTGATGAAGGAAAAAACGTACGAAAAAGAAGAGGCGTTCCTTTCACCCTATGCGATGAAGAGCCAAGAGACGCGCGGGCGTCTCCGCGAGGAAGAGCCGTGCGAAATGCGGACGGATTTTCAACGGGACAGGGATCGTATCATCTATTCCAAAGCATTCCTGCGGCTGAAAAACAAGACGCAGGTTTTCTTTGCTCCCGACGGCGACCACTATATGTCCCGTCTTACGCACACGCTCGACGTCTCCCAGATCGCGCGTTCGCTCGCGCGCTGTCTTTCTCTCAACGAGGATCTTACCGAGGCGATCGCGCTCGGGCACGATCTCGGGCATACGCCGTTCGGTCATGTGGGGGAGCGCGTCCTCGATTCCCTCTGTCCGACCGGGTTCCGCCACTCCGACCAGTCGCTGCGCGTCGTCGATGTCCTCGAAAAGGACGGGCGGGGGCTCAATCTCACCTATGAGGTGCGCGACGGGATCTTAAATCATTCCTCGGGAAGGAAGCGGTGTACGCTCGAAGGGGACGCCGTCTCCTTGGCGGATAAGATCGCCTACATCAACCACGACATCGAAGACGCCATCCGCGCTGGGCTCCTCAAAGAGGACGAGCTCCCTCCGCGCGCGGTCAAGCTCTTCGGAAGGGACACTTCTTCGAGGATCAATACGGCGATCCTCGATATCTATGAAGTATCCGCGGGGAAGCCTTACGTCAGAATGTCCGAGGAGCGGGCGGAGGCGATCGAAGAGCTCAGGGGATTCATGTTCGAACGGGTCTACGAGCACGCCAACCGTCTGATCCAAAAGAGCGCCGAGAGGATGCTCGAAAGCCTCTATACATACTTTGTCGGGCACCCCGAAGAACTTCCCGTACTTTACAGCCGCACCGCCGAAACGGATACGCCCCGCGCGGTGTGCGATTATCTCTCCTCGATGAGCGACCGCTATGCGGTCAACGTATTCAAGGAACTCTTCGTTCCGCGGGAGGGGAGCGTATGAGCGGGGTCTCGCAGGACCGTGAAGAATTCAAAGCGCTCGTCAAGGAAAAGAACGACATCGTAGAGGTCATCGGTTCCTATATCAAGTTAGAGCGCCGCGGATACAGCTATTGGGCTTGCTGTCCTTTCCACCATGAAAAGACGCCTTCCTTTTCCATCAATGCCGCGGACAAGTACTATCATTGCTTCGGTTGCGGGGTCTCCGGCGACGTATTCACCTTTATCAAGGAATACGAAAACGTGGATTTCTCGCAGGCGTTGCAGATCCTTGCAAACCGCGTCGGCTTGGAAGTCCCCGCTTACGACGACCGTTCCGCCGAGGAAGCCGCCGCCAAAAAGCGCAAGAAGGACAGGCTGTTGAACTTAATGCGGGATTCCGCGCGGTTTTACTATAAAAATCTCTACTCGGGAAGGGCGCAGGAACACCTTGCCTATCTCGCGAAGAGAGGATTATCCAACTCGACGCTGAAAAAATTCGGGATTGGAGCTTCGCTCGATTACAAGGGTTTGCCCGTCCACTTGCTCGCGCAGGGCTATACGGCGGACGAATGCGTCGAGAGCGGGGCGTGCGCGCGGACGGAGGGGGGAAGCCTCATCGATTCGCTCGGCGGGCGGCTCATCGTTCCGATCATCGACCATTTCGACGACGTTGTCGCCTTCGGCGGAAGGGTATTGAAACCCACGGACCGCGCAAAGTATAAGAATACCCGCGAGACGATGCTTTTCAACAAGAGCAAAAATCTCTTCAATATCAATCTCGTCAAAAAGCAAAAGCGGGCGGGCGGGCTTTCTTCTCTCATCATGGTCGAGGGATATATGGACGCGATCTCGCTCTATCAGGCGGGATTCTGCAACGTCGTCGCGAGCATGGGGACCTCCCTCACCAAGGAACAGGCGCGTCTCGCCAAGCGGTATACCGAGAACGTTCTGATCAGTTACGACGGCGATTTCGCGGGGCAGTCCGCCAATCTCCGCGGGCTGGACATCTTAAAGGACGAGGGGATCAAAGTCAGGGTAGTCCCCATGCCCGAAGGTCTCGACCCGGACGATGTGATCAAACAGCAGGGCGCGGAGGGGTACCGGAATTGTTTGGACGCCGCGATGCCGCTCATCGATTTCCGTTTGCTTGCCGTACGGAGAAAATACGACCTTTCGGACCCGTACGCCAAGCGGGATTATGTGCGGGAAGCGCTCGCCGTCATACGCGAAGCGGAGAGCGAGACGGAGCGGGAATCTCTCCTTTTGCGCGTTTCGCAGACCGCCGGCGTGAGTGTTGCGGCGCTCGAACGCGATCTCGATAAGACCCCAGCGGCGCCCGTGCGGGAAGAAGCCGTTCCGCCCAAGAAAGAGAAGAAGGAAAGCGGGGATCTCAGGGCGGCGCGTTTTGTCCTCGCCGCCTGTCTGCTCTCGAAGCCGTACGCCCGCGACTGTCTCCTCTCCTCCTTTGATTTCGACGACGAAGAACACCGTCTGATCGCTTCTTATATCATACAGGGCAGAAGGGAGGGGAAGGTCCGCCCGAGCGGGCTCTTCGATCTCATGGACGCGGACGGCGAACTCTCGGAGATCTTAAATCTCGACTACGGCGACAATCTCGACGGCGAGCGTGCGGAAAAATACTTCGAAGGATGCGTTCTCCTCCTCGAGCGAAGCGCCCTCAGGCGCAAGATCGCGGCGGACCGCGCCCTCTACGAAAACGCGGAAGGAGCGGAAAAGCGCGACATCCTGCTCAGGATCAACGAATCTACAAAACGTCTTAACGCACTCAACAAACGCGGAGGAAACATATGAACGTTACCGATCAAACTTTGAATGAGCTCATCGAATCGATCGCGGCAGAGTACCGTATGAAGGGGAGCATTTCCACCAACGCGCTCTGCGACGCCTTGGAAAAATATGACCTCTCTCCCCAGCAGATCGAGCAGGTCTATAAAGTTTTGCCCGAAATGGGCGTCTCCATTTTCGACGAGGACGAGCGCGACCGCGAACTCTTCGAACAGGCTCTTTCGGATATCGGGCTCGACGATCCCGTCAAGATGTATTTGAAGGACATCGGCAGAGTGCCCCTCCTTTCCGGTGACGAAGAGATCGAACTCGCCCGCAGAATGCAGGAAGGGGACGACTCGGCTAAGCGCCGCCTTTCGGAGGCGAATCTGAGGTTGGTCGTTTCGATCGCAAAGCGGTACGTCGGGCGCGGGATGCTCTTTTTGGACCTCATCCAAGAGGGGAATCTCGGGCTCATGAAGGCAGTGGAGAAGTTCGATTACCAAAAAGGTTTCAAGTTCTCGACATATGCGACCTGGTGGATCCGCCAATCCATCACCCGCGCGATCGCCGACCAAGCGCGGACCATCCGTATCCCCGTGCACATGGTGGAGACGATCAATAAGCTCACCCGCATCTCCCGCGTGCTGTTGCAGGACAACGGCAGGGAGCCGACGCCCGAGGAGATCGCCGCGGCGATGGGGATCGACGTCCAGCGCGTGATGGAGATCCAAAAGATCGCGCAGGACCCCGTCTCCCTCGAAACGCCCATCGGCGAGGAGGAAGATTCCCACCTCGGCGATTTCATCGAAGACGATAAGACCCAGACGCCGGGCGACAGCGTGACGTTTATCATGCTCAAAGAACAGCTCCTCGGCGTGCTCGATACCCTCACTCCCCGCGAGGAGAAAGTGCTCCGTTTAAGATACGGCATCGACGACGGCAAGCCCCGTACCCTCGAAGAAGTGGGGAGAGAATTCAACGTCACCCGCGAACGCATCCGCCAAATCGAGGCGAAGGCGCTCAGAAAGCTCCGCCATCCCTCGCGTTCCAAGAAACTTCGCGACTTTTTGAACTGATGGGGGAACGGGTCTCAAAGATCTGCGCCGCGTTGGAGCGCTGTGCCGTATTTGCGGACGTCGGTTGCGACCACGGATTCATGACGCGCTATATGTTCCGCCGCAAGCTCTGCGAACGCGCCTATATCACGGACATTTCGGAGGGAAGCGTACGCAAAGCCGCCCGCCTTTTGGAACGGGAGATCGCCGCGGGGAAATGTTTTCCCGTCGTTGCGGACGGGTTGGACGGGATCCCCGAGCGTTGCGATCTCGTTCTCATCGCGGGAATGGGCGGCGAGGAGATCATCAAGATCCTGAGGCGTTCGGGTCTGCCGCAGAGGTTTGTCCTTCAGCCGATGAAAAACAGCGAAAAGGTGCGGCAGTACCTTTTGGAACAGGGAGCCATGCTCGATCTCGATTATACCTTTTCCGAGGGTGAGAAGTTCTACGATCTCATCCGCGGGAGCGGGCAGGGCGGAGATAGTTATTCGCCGCGAGAGATCGCCTACGGAAGAGATAATTTGAACGGCAAATATCCCGCGGAATTTCTCCGCAAGACGGAGCAGGAGCGGGAAAAGATCATGATTCGCCTCACGGCGGACATGAAGGAGGAAAGCCGCGCGGCGCTTACGGAACAGTTGCGCGAACGGGAGGAACTGATCGATGAACTTAAAAGAACTCTATGAGACCGTGGACGGGCTTGCGCCCTTTTCGGTCTCCGAGGAATACATCAAGAAAGGGTACCGCGATAACAGCGGGCTTCTGCTCGATTGCGGGAGACCGGTCGAAGGCATTCTCTTTTCCCTCGACTTATCCTATCGCGCCATCGGGGAAGCCGAGAAGTCGGGCGCGAACTGTATCGTCACGCACCATCCCGCGATTTGGGACCCCGTCATGCAACTCAACGGGGAGCGGGAAGGAAAACTTACGGCCTGCATCGCGAAAGGGATCTCCGTGATCTCGGCGCATCTCAATCTCGACGCCGCCGCCCGCGGGATCGACGAATGGCTGATGCGCGGGCTCGGAGGAAAAGAGCCCGTAGCCGTCTGCGAACAGTGCGGGGGCGGGAACTACGGCAGAGTGTTCGACGTGAAAGAGACGCCGCTCAAAGTGTTCTCCGAGCGGACGGCGCAAGTGTTCCGCACCAAGCGGCTCATTACATACGGCACGGAAAAAGTTCGGCGGATCGCAAGTTTTTGCGGCGGGGGATTCACTTATGAGGCGCTCGGGTTTGCGGTGCAAAACGGCGCGGATACGCTCGTCTCCTCCGACGCGAAACATCATCTAATCGCGGAGGCGGTCGAGCGCGGGCTCAACGTCCTGCTCTTGACCCATTACGCCGCCGAGAACTACGGATTTATGCGCTTTGCGGAGGCGGTGCGCGCCGCCGTTCCGGTCCCCGTATCGACCTTTACGGACGAGCGGTTTCTTTGATCCGAGGATCAATAGGGGGGCGTCCCCCGCGATAATAGATTTTCAGAATGATTGGAGGTAAGTTATGCCCGTATCGAAAGAACTTTTGGAGTATCAAAAAGTAGACGGCGAACTGCGGAAACTCGAGCAGGAGATCGCCGCGAGCGAAGAGAGAAAGAAGTTTGTGCAGGCAAAAAAATTCATGGAGGTCGCCCGCGAAAAGCTCGAATCGCAGGAGGCGCACGCCGCGGAGCTGAGGAATTTGCGCGACGACTTACAGCGCCGCGTCGAGGAAACGACGAAGGCGATCGCGGAATATGCCGATCTCGAGGAGATGGTCGAAGGGGGCGCCGATCTTGCATTCTACAAAAAAAATGCGCAGGCCCTTCTCGATAAGTTGCGCGCCGTCAAAGCGGAGCTCAACCGCCTTCTCGCGGACGTCAGCGCCGCAAGCGAAGAGTATAAAAAGATCAAAGAGCAGACGATCGCCATGCAGAAGCAATATAAGGAGTACAAGGTCAAGTTCGAAGAACTCAAAAACTCCCGTGCGGAAGAGGTCAAGGCGATCAACGATAAGCTCGCTTCCATCGAGACCAAGATCTCGCCCGAGATCATGAAGTACTATCACCAAAAGCGGAAGGAGAAGATCTTTCCTATCGTCGTGCCGCTGAACGGAGAGTTTTGCGTCTGCGGGAGGGACTTCCCTCTGGCGCAACAGGGCGTTCTCGCGGGCGGCAACATGGTGGAATGCGAGAATTGCAGGAGATTGGTCTACAAGGTCTAAACGGATCGTTGGGAAGGGGGCGGAAAGCCCCCTTCTTGCATAGTATGGACGTATGCAATCGGTGCTCGCCGTCGTCGATCTCGGAAAGATCCGCCAAAATGCCCGTACTCTTAAAAAATTGCGCAAAAAGCCGCTCATTGCCGTCGTCAAAGACAACGCCTACGGGCATGGCGCCGCCGCCGTCGCGCTCGCCCTTTGCGGGATCGCAGACAGTTTCGCCGTCGCCACGGTAGACGAGGGCGCCGCTCTCCGCATTGCGGGCGTTTCCGAGCCCATTCTCGTTTTGACGCCTCTTCTCGACGGAGCGGATGTGTCCCGTGCGGCTTCCTACCGCCTTACGGCTTCCCTCGGCTCGTTCGGCGGCGTAAAACTCTTAAAGGGGAAAGCGATCGAAGCGCATCTCGCCGTCAATACGGGAATGAACCGTTACGGGGTCCCGCCCGACGACGTGGCCTCTTTATGCCGTGCCGCAAAGCGGGCGGGGATCTCGATTACGGGGCTCTATTCCCATCTGTACGCCCCGCAGGACGCCCTTTCGCTCGGGGAGCAGACGGAGGCATTTGCGAAAGCGAGAGAAAGTTTTACGGCGTTTTACCCCAATGGGATCTGCCATATCGCCGCGACGGGCGGAGCGCTTGCGGGCGTAGAGACGGACGCGATACGGGTCGGTCTCGCCCTGTACGGCTATCTTCCTGACGGCTTTGCGGCGGTTCCCGTCAAACCCGCGATGAAGCTGTATGCGGCAGTTTCGTCGTCGGAACGGGCGTTCGGATCGGGCGCGGGCTATCAGCGGACCGAACCGCGGAAAGCCTACCATACCCTTCGGGTCGGGTACGGCGACGGATTCTCCCGCTGTGCCCCGCTCGGGATCGGAAATCTATGTATGGACGCCTGTGTGCGGGAAGGGAGCGCGAGACCGGGTACTCTTGCCGAACTTCCCTCTCCCGGGGAATATGCGAGGCGGTTCGGGATCTCGGTCTATGAGGTGCTCGTAAACGTGACGAAAAAGGCGGTGATGCGCTATCTCGGATAAAACGGCCGCGGGATAGAGACAACCGCCCGTTTTTTTACGCCAAAATCGGGAAAAAGCCTCGGATCTGCCGCTATGAGACTTCGATTCTTCGCTTCGGCGGCGAATTGTCTTGACAACGCGCGCCGCGCGTGATACAATAGAGTGCAACAGGGGATCTCGGAGGAACTATGCTGAACGAAGCACCGAAAAAGAGAAAGAAAGATATCGATTACGCACATCCCGGCAAATGGACGCTGTTTCGCAGGGTCCAGTGGGAGTGTTTCCGCCGTGCGGTCACGCCCTATTTGATGTATCTCTTTATGAGCCTCATCTGCCTCGTATGTCAGCTCGGCAACAACGTCTATGTCCATACGTTGCTCGGGAGCGTCTGCATTCTTGCGGGAGCGGCGTACAACGCGCACCTCTGCTATCACTACGGGAAGCTCCATTACGGTTCTTTGGTCGCGGGGGAATTGCACAGGAAGAACGAACTGTTCGGCATCGAATCGGGCGGCGACCACCGTCCCGAACGGGAATTCCGCGTTTGGAAAGGCTTTTTGATCGGGCTTTACGTCGCGCTTCCTGTCATTATCCTCGGCGCAGTCGCGGGGTCTATCCCGTCCGCAAAACTCGCGTCGAGCGCGGGCGGGCTTGCCTACTATGCGCTCGCCATGTTTGCGGGCTGGGCGGTCATCCCCATCACATGGATGGGAACGGTCACCGCACCCGACGGGACCGCTCTCGGCCTCAGAGTGACGCCCTATTGGTCGATCGCGTTCGCGCTTTTGCCCATCTTGGTCAGCGGTTGTTTCTATCTGATCGGCGCCTATGTCGAGAAGAAGTCGCGGCTTGCGGAAGTAAAGCGCTCGCAGGACATCATCGAAGCGGGCGAGCGCGCCGCGAAGGAAGTCCGCGAAAAGTCACAGCGGGAGGGCAAAAAGAAGTGAGGATCATCGCGGGGAAATACCGCGGCAGGGTGCTTGCGGAATTTCGCGGAAGGGAGATCCGCCCGACGTCGGACCGCGTCAAGGAATCTCTCTTTCAGATCCTCGCGCTCCGTCTCGCCGGGGCGCGCGTTCTCGATTTGTTCGCGGGCAGCGGCGCGCTCGGCATCGAAGCGCTCTCGAGAGGGGCTTCCTCTGTCGTCTTCAACGACGTTTCGCCCGAGAGCGTAGCGCTTCTGAAAAAGAATCTCGCGGCGTTGAAGGCGGAAGGCAAAGTGACCGTGCTCGATTTCCGCACCTGTCTTAAAAGCGCCGAGGGAAAATTCGATCTCGTGTTTTCCGATCCTCCCTATAAGGAATCGTATACGGACGAGGTTTTGAAGATCATAGCGGAGCGGTCTCTTCTCGCACAAGACGGACTCGTCGTCGCGGAGAGCGAGCGGGAGGAAAGGGCGCCCGAAGGCTGGGAAATCGCGGACGTTCGCTCCTACGGCAGGACTAAAATCACCATGTTTCGGAGAATTCCATGAAAAAATGCGTCTTCGCAGGTACCTTCGACCCGTTTACCATCGGGCACTTCGATACCGTCGGGAAAGCCCTTGCGCTGTTCGACGAGGTCGTCGTCGCGGTTGCCGAAAATAAGAGCAAACGGCAGATGTTTTCGATCGGCGAGCGGGTGGAGATGGCGCGCGCTGTTTTTCGTTCGGAGCCCCGCGTCCGCGTGGTCGCTTGGGACGGCGTGATCGTCGATCTCCTCGAAAAAGAACATACGCCGTTTTACGTCCGCGGCTTGCGCAATACCGTGGATTTCGAATACGAGACGGCGGATTTTTATGCCAGCAGAGATTTAAGCGGCGAACTCATTGAGCTCTATATCCCCGCCGAACAGAAATACTGCCACGTCAGTTCCACCCTTGTGAAAAATTGCATCGCGTTCGGGAAACCCTTTGAGGATTATGTCCCGAAGGCGGTCGCCGACTATCTTAACGCAAAAAGAGGACTTCATGTTTGAAAAGCAGATCGAAATTCCCTCTCCCGAAGAAATCGTCGCGGAACTTCCCGTTCCCGCCGAGGTCGCCGCGGTCAAGCAAAAGCGGGACCGTCTCGCCCTCGACGTCATTACGGGGAAGAGCGATAAGCTCATTGTCATCGTAGGGCCCTGTTCCGCACATGAATCCGCGCCCGTTTTGGAATTTGTCCGCAGGCTCGGAAGGCTCAACGAAAAGGTCTGCGACCGTCTCGTGCTCATCCCGCGCATCTATACCGCCAAACCCCGCACCAAGGGGGTCGGATATATGGGAATGTTCTCCCAGCCCGACATCGAGCACAAGGAGGACACCTTGAAGGGGATCCGCACCATCCGCGAGATCTTGCTCGCCTCCATTACCGAAGCGGGACTTTCCGCGGCGGACGAGATGCTCTATCCCGAAAATTACGCGTACGTCGAGGATCTTTTGACGTATGTGACCATTGGCGCGCGGTCGAGCGAGGACCAAATGCACAGGTTGGTTTCGAGCGGCGTGGAACTTCCCGTCGGGATCAAAAATCCCATGAGCGGAAGCATTCCCGTTTTGCTCAATTCCATCTACGCCGCCCAACAGCCGCAGGTTTTCAAATACCATAATTGGCAGGTAAAAACGGGCGGGAATCCCTATTCCCATGCGGTCCTCCGCGGCAGAGTGGATAACTACGGGAACGATATCCCCAACTACCATTACGAAACGGTCATGCAGATCCTCGAGGGCTATGAGAACTTCGGCGAACTGAAAAATCCCGCCGTGATCATCGACGCCAACCACTCCAATTCGGGCAAACAATTCCGCCAGCAGATCAGGATCGTGGAAGAAGTCATGCAGAACCGTTTGTACGACAGAGATTTCCGCCGTGCGGTGAAAGGGTTTATGATCGAAAGTTTTCTGGTCGAGGGGTGTCAGGAGCACGACGTCGTATTCGGGAAATCGGTCACCGATCCCTGCCTCGGCTGGGAGGATACCGAGCGGCTCATCCTCGGAATCGCGGAGAAAGTATAATGAAACTCTATGCCACACAGACGGAAAAATTACAGGACGGGCTCGCGCGGGCTTCGGAATTTGCGCCGCGCATGAAAGTGAGCTGTCTCGGACCGGATGGGAGCTATTCCCAGCTTGCCGCAAGCAAAATGCGGGCGGGATACGAGATCGTCCTTTGCCATACCTTCCATGAGACGGTGCGGATGCTGACGTCGGGCGAGGTGGATTACGCCGTTCTGCCCATCGAAAATTCCCTGAACGGGGGCGTCTTCGAATGCCTCGACCTCCTCGAGGAGGAGGACGTCTTTGCCGTGGAAGAATTTCCGCTCGCCGTCGATCACCGTCTTGCCACGTTGGAAGGCGTCAAGCGGGAGGACATCGAACGGATCTACTCCCACGAGCAGGCGTTCGGGCAATGCGCGGGCTATTTGAAGGAACATTTTCCCACCGCGGAATACATCCGTTCGACCGCGACGGTCGAAAGTCTCAACAAACTCGACGCGCATTCGGCGGGGATCGTCGGGGCGCATATCAACCGGCAAGGCGTCGTACTGTCCGAAGAAAATATTGCGGACAACAAGGGCAATTTTACGCGGTTTCTTTTGGTGGAACGGCGGGGAGAGATCCCTGCCAACAGCTCGATGGTCTTCTTTTCCGCGATCTGTGCCGACCGTCCGGGGTCGCTCTTGGGGCTTTTGAAGATCTTTTTGAACCGCAGGATCAACTTAACGCGGATCGAATCCCGCCCCGTAAAGGATCAATTCGGGCAGTACCGCTTTTTCATCGAATTTGCGGGCGACCTCTCCGCTGATTGGGTGAAACGGGCCCTGTCGGAGGCGGAAAAGTATTGCCTTCAATTCAAGTTGCTCGGCGCCTACAGTTAGAGCAGGAGCGAGAAGAGAAACGCCGCAAGCGCCGCGACCGCTCCTTGCGCAAACTTTACGGCGAGGAAGGGTGCCGTCTTGATGTCGGCGCGCCCGAGGAAGGCGAGCTGTTGCAATAGGACGCAGAAACCGCCGAAGGTGACAAAAAAGGCGCATTCCGCCAAGGCGATCGGCGTGGTCTTTCCCGCGACCGCGGCACAGCCCGTCGTCATCTCCAAAAGTCCCTTGAAGACGGCGATCGCCCCGTCGGGCAGGCGGAGCGCGGCGCCGATGTCTTCGGCAATGGCGCCGAACGCATAAAAGATTGCGATCGCACCCCCTACGCATAAAACGGACAGCACCGAGGATTCCAAGATCTTCCCGACCGAGATCTCTTCCGATCGCTTTGCGGCGGGAGCGGGAGCCGTCCGCAAAGGTTTTGCCCCGAGGCGCAGGAGTATGCCGACGAAATATACGCCGATGAGATGGGCGGCAAAGAGGATCCAGCCGATTTTCGCGCTATGGAAGATCCCCGCGCCCACTGCGCCGACGAGAAAGGCGGGGCCCGTCGTGGTGGAGATCGCGGCGGTGCGGAATCTCTCCTCCTTGGGAAGAAGTCCCGCTTCGGTCAGATCGTAGACCGCGCGCGCCCCGACGGGATAACCCGAGACCGCAGAAAGCAGGGCCGTTGCCGCGCCCGTTCCCGAGACGCCGAAGAGCGCGCGGGAAAGAGGGGTAAGCCAACCCGAGACCTTTCCGAAGAGCTTCAGTTTGGTGAAGATCGACGTAAGAAAGAGGAGAGGAAGCGTCGCGGGTAGCACGCTCATCGCCCACAGCGCGATCCCGTCGCGCACCTCCTTCGCGTAGCGCGCGGGGAAGATCAGAAAAGCGGCGAGCGCGCCCGCAACGGCGGCCGTTATGAATAGCGGGGAAAATTTTTTTACGCCTTTGGAGATAATGCCCATAAAAAAGGGTATTCGCGGGAGAGATCGATTATGAGTCGGAGATTGGGGTTCGCGCTCGGCGCGGGCGGATCGCGCGGCATTGCGCACATCGGATTTTTGCAGGCGATGGAGGAGGCGGGGATCCGCCCCGATCTCATTTCAGGCTGTTCGATGGGCGCCGTCGTGGGCGCCTGCTACGCCGCGGGGATCACTCCGTCCGAGATGAAGAAAGCGGCGCTCGGTCTGAAACTGATCGACCTTGCGGCGCTCAATCCCGCCCCCTTTCACCGGAACGGGCTCATGAAAACGACCAAGGTGCGCCGTAAGATCGCAGGGCTGATCGGCGAGAAGGATTTTTCCGAGCTGGAGATCCCGTTCGTCTGCGTTGCGACCGACCTCGTTGGCGGCAGAGAAGTCGTTTTGAACAGCGGGAATGTGGTAGACGCGGTCGTGGCGTCGGGATCGATCCCGGGCGTGTTCACGCCTGCGTCCATAGGGGAATACAGAATGCTCGTAGACGGCGGGATCTTGGAGCGGGTCCCGACCAAAGAGCTCAAAGAGATGGGCGCGGACGTCATCGTCGCCGTCGATGTGCTCGGCGATCTTCCGCGGGTCAAGGAAGTCAAGGGCAGGCTCGTCGATACGGTCCTGCGCATCATCGACATTATGGACACCCGCATGACGGAACGCAAACATCTTGCCCGCAAATACGTCGATTTGTGGTTGGAACCCGATCTCGGGGGGATGGACCAATATGCCGTCAAAGATCTCGCGTTTGCCTACGAAGAGGGCTACAAGCTCGGGAAAACGAGCGTCGAAAAGGTAAAATCACTCCTAATTTAGGGGTTTTGCAATGTACTATGCGTGACATAAATGCGTTTTTGCGATGTATTGTGTCAGACATAAATTGAACTTTACGGACGAACTATGGACTTGTTTGATTTTAACGATAACGAAGAGCGCGCGAAACCGCTTGCGGAGCGGATGCGCGCTTCCACCTTAAAGGACTTTGTCGGGCAAAGCCATTTGATTTCGGAAGGGTCCTTGCTTCGGCGTGCGATCGCGCTTGACCGTCTCGGCAGTTGCATCTTTTGGGGCCCCCCCGGGTGCGGAAAGACGACGCTCGCGAACATCATTGCCGCGCAGACCAATGCCGATTTTATCAAGTTGAACGCGGTCTCTTCGGGGGTTTCCGACGTCAAAAAGGCGGTGGAGAAGGCGCGTGACAATTTGAGAATGTTCAATAAGCGAACGTATTTGATGCTCGATGAATGTCACCGCTTCAACAAGACCCAATCGGACTCGCTTCTTCCCGCGATCGAGCAGGGGACCATTCTTTTCATCGGTTCGACGACGGAGAATCCCTATGCTTCGATGACGCCCGCGATCGTATCGCGGTGCCGCGTTTTTAAGTTTGAAGCGCTCACGACGGCGGAGATCCGCGGGGCGCTCGTGCGCGCGCTCGCCGATAAACGTCACGGGCTCGGCGAATACCATGCCAAGGTCGAAGACGCGGCGCTCGATCATCTCGCGATGACCGCGGGAGGCGACCTCCGCACCGCATACAATGCGCTCGAGCTCGCCGTCCTCACGACGCCGCCCGGCGAAAACGGCGTGATCTCGGTTACGCTTGCCGACGCGGAACAGTCGATCCAGCGGAAAGCGCTCTCGTATAACGAAGATCTGTATTACGATATCCTTTCCGCCTTTTGCAAATCGCTCCGCGGCAGCGACGCAAACGCCGCGCTCTACTACGCGATGCGCTTGATCGAGGGGGGGTGCGATCCGCTCCTCGTGATCAGGCGGCTGATCGCACACTCGGCGGAGGATGTGGGGATGGCGGATCCGCAGGCGCTCGTCATGGCGGTTTCCGCACTCACCGCGTTCCAAAATATCGGATATCCCGAGGGGCTTCTGCCCCTCACGGAGGCGATCATCTACGTCTGCGAGGCGGAAAAGAGCAACTCCGTCGTCATGGCGATGGACGCCGCCCGCGCGGACGCGAAGAACAACCGCGACGACGACATCCCGAAATACCTTCGGGACAGTTCCTACGGTAGCCGCGAAATGAAGGAAGACAGTGCGAAGTACAAGTATCCGCACAACTACGGCGGATACGTCGAACAGCAGTATCTCCCCGATTCGCTCAAAGACCGCGTCTACTATACGCCTTCGGGGAAGGGGTATGAGAAAACGGTCCGCGAGATCCGCTTGCGGAAGGGGAAAAAGTCGTAAAATCACCTCTCATATTCGGGCATATTCCGACGGGATATGCCCTTTTTTCTGCCCTTCCAAGGCTTATAATGGCAGGCACGGTGGGATATGGTCGTATGGATCGAGATTGCGATTCTCGAAAATTTTTTGCTCGACGGCGTGCTGCTCTATCTTGCCCTGAAATGCGCGAGACAGAAGGTTTCCGCCTTCCGATTATTGCTCGCGTCGGGGATAGGAGCGGCGGAGGCGGTTGTATTTCCGCTTTTGACGCTCCCCAACGCCGCGGCATACGCCGTAAAAATCGCGGGCGGCGTTTTGCTCGTTGCGATCGCCGTAAGGGGGAAGCGTTTGAAACCCTATCTCGTTGCGGGGGGCGCTTTTTTCCTGTTGACGTTTGCGCTCGGGGGAATGCTCACCGCGCTCTATTCCTTTTTTCGCGTGGAATACGCCGAGCAGGGCGGATATATCGTCGAACGGGCGCCCGTCGGACTTGTACTCGGCGCCGCCGCGCTCTTTGCGATCGCTATGTGCAGGCTCATCCGTAAAGCGTTTCGCTACCGCAGAGAGGAACGGAATTTGCTCGCCTGCGTCTTGACGTCGGGGGAACGCACCGTGCGGTGGACAGGGTATGCCGACAGCGGAAATTTGCTCGAATTCCGCGGGAAGCCCGTCTGCGTGACCTCTGCCGCGGGGATCTTCGCGCTCTTCGGAGCCAATCCGAAGGCGGAGGGGCGGATCAGGGTCAAGACGGTCAACGGAGAGCGGGACGCGCCCGTGTTCCGTCCCGATCGGTTGGAGATCGAAGCAGACGGGAAAATGCGCGCGGCGGACGAGGTCTATCTTACGGTGGGCGAGGTCGGGAAAAAGTATCAAGTCATACTAAGCGCCGTACTTTTGGAGGTTTCAGGTGAAGATCATCGAACGGCTCAAGGAGTGGCTGCAAAGGATAAAGGGAAGCGAAAACGTCGTAAATTATCTTTGCGGAAGCGAAGCGCTTCCTCTGCCGCTCTCCTCGGAGGAGGAGTCGGAGATGATCAAAAAACTCGAGGAGGGCAGGGAGGCGGAAGCGGTCAAGGCAAAATTGATCGAGCATAACCTGCGGCTGGTCGTCTACATTTCCCGCAAGTTCGAAAATACGGGAGTGGACGGGGATGACCTCATCTCGATCGGGACGATCGGTCTGATCAAGGCGATCAATTCCTTCCGCTCCGATAAAAACATCAAGCTCGCCACCTACGCTTCCCGCTGTATCGAAAACGAGATTTTGATGTATTTGCGCCGTACGGTGAAACTCAAGAGCGAGATCTCCTTCGACGAGCCCATCAATTCCGATTTCGAAGGAAACGAGCTTCTCCTTTCGGATATTCTCGGTACCGACTGCGAATCGGTCTACGGAGGGGTGGAGTCGGGCGTGGAAAAAGAATTGCTAAGGGAAGCGCTGAAAAAACTTCCCGAACGGGAGCAAAAGATCATGGCGATGCGCTTCGGGCTCGGAGGCGGGGAAGAGATGACGCAAAAGGACGTTGCGGACGTCCTCGGCATCTCCCAAAGCTACATATCCCGTCTCGAAAAAAAGATCATCGAACGGTTGAAAAAAGAGATCTCCAAGCTGGTGTGATCCGATCAATTTTCCAAAATCCGTTGATTCGCGGCGCAGGTTGTGCTACAATGGAGAAAAACGATAGGAGAACCGCGATGATCAAACATACCCCGCCGATGGGTTGGAATACTTGGAACACGTTCGCAAAGGACATTAACGAGGAGCTGATCCTCTCCTCCGCGGAAGATCTGATCGCGGGCGGACTTCACCAATGCGGCTATGAATATGTCGTCATCGACGACTGTTGGGCGCTCCGCGAGCGGGACGGAGCGGGGAGATTGGTCCCCGATCCCGTAAAATTTCCCCACGGGATGAAATACGTCGCCGACTATCTCCATGCAAGAGGGCTCAAGCTCGGGATATATTCCTGTTGCGGAGCCATGACCTGCGCGGAGTATCCCGCAAGCCTGAACCGCGAATTTACCGACGCGGCGACGTTTGCGGAATGGGGCGTCGATTTCTTGAAGTACGATTACTGTTTTAAGCCGCTCTCCCTCGAAGGAAAAGCGCTCTACCGCCGCATGGGGATCGCCCTTGCAAATTGCGGCCGTGATATTCTTTTCAGCGGTTGCAGTTGGGGCGCCGACAATACCCATGAATGGATTGGCACGACGGGCGCCAATATGTGGCGTTCTACGGGAGACATCTTCGACCATTTCGGGTCGGTCAAAGAGCTCATCAAGAAGCAGTACGACATTTTGCCCTACGGCGGCGTCGGCTGTTTCAACGACATGGATATGCTCATCGTCGGGATGCACGGAAAGGGGAACGTCGGCCTCGGCGGATGTACGGACGACGAATACCGCCTGCACTTTGCCGCTTGGTGCCTTTTGGGGTCTCCCCTTATGATCGGCTGTGACATCCGCAAGATGGATGATACGACGAGGGCGATCCTCGGCAACCGCGAACTCATCGCCATCGACCAAGACGAGCGCGGCAACCGCCCCTTCCTCTTCCGCCAGTGGGGGAACGACGATCTCCCCATCATCGTGCGCATCCTCGGAAACGGGGATCTCGCCGTCGGATTTTTCAACCTGACCGACGAGACGGCGAACTTCTGGATCACGGAGGACGATCTCGGCGTTCCCTCGTTCAGCGGGAAGCGGCTGACGGGGAAGGAACTCTACAGCGGCGCGCCCGCCCCGATCGTAAACGAAACGCTGATCGAACGGGTCCCTGCCCATCAGTGCCGCGTGTACCGCCTGAAAGTCCAATGACCTGCGCGCATTGCGGAAAGCCGCTCTCCTACAATGAGCTCGGGCTCAACAAAAAGTACAACGGCGGCAACGAAAAGCTCTGCCTCGGTTGTCTTGCCGAAAAAATCGGCGTCTCTCCCGAACGATTGAAGGAGAAGATCGCCGAGCATCTCCGCGCGGGATGTCTCTTATTTACGGAAGAATGACGGCAAATCGCCGTTATTTTTTTGCGGTTACGCATACGGGTCCGACGCGGCGCCTCCCTGTTTGGGGCAAAAGAAAATGTTTTGCATAAAACGTTGCATAAATGCAAATACTTTTGTCCCGCATACATAGGAGGTGAAGAATGCTCAGTAAAGTTGTGATCTGCGGCGTGGACACATCGGGTTTGCCCAAACTCACGCAGCAGGAAAACGAAGAGCTCATGGTCCGTTTGAAACAGGGGGACCGCGAGGCGCGCGACCGTTTTATCGTCGGGAATATGCGGTTGGTGCTCTCGTTGGTCAAGCGGTTTTGGGCAAAGAACGCAAATGCGGACGACGTCTTTCAGGCGGGATGCGTCGGGCTGATCAAGGCGATCGATAATTTCGACCTCAAGTTCGGCGTCAAATTTTCCACCTATGCAGTCCCGATGATCCTCGGCGAGATCAAGCGGTATTTGAGGGACGGAAATTCCCTGCGGGTCTCCCGTTCCATCCGCGACGCCGCGTACCGTATCCTCAAAGTCCGCGAAGGGCTCGAGGAGCGGGACGAAGAGGCGACGATCGAGCGGATCGCCGAGGAGATGCAGGTCAAAGAGAGGGAGGTCGTCTATGCACTCGACGCGATCTCCGATCCCGTTTCGCTGTTCGAACCGGTCTACAATAAGTCCGGCGACACGCTTCAGCTCATGGACCAGCTGTGCGACGAGAGCCAGAGCGACGAGATCTGGACGGAGCGGGTGGCGCTTAGGGAGGCGATCGACCGCCTCACCGAGCGGGAGCGCAAGATCTTGCGGCTTAGGTATTACGAGGGCAAGACGCAGACGGAGATCTCCGCGGAAGTCGGGATCTCGCAGGCGCAGGTCTCCCGTCTCGAAAAAAATGCGTTGGGAACGATCCGCAGAGAGATCACCTGAAGCGGAACCATTTTGCACATCTTCCGCATACGATATGGTGTGGAAACGAGTTATGTGGAATTGAGACGGAAGGAAGCGGTAAATCTCGTTGACGGCAAACGCCTCGGCAAGGTTTGCGATGTGGTTTTTACCTGGCCCGAAGGCAGGGTGCAGGGGATCGTCGTTCCGGGCAGCAGAGGGTTCCGATGGGGGAAAGCCGATCTGTTCATCGATTTGCGTTGCGTCAAGAAAATCGGGATCGACGTCATTCTCGTCGAGATCAAGGCGGCGCCCAAACCCGATAAAAAACGTTCCAAGTGGGAAGACGCGCCCCAGCCCGCTCCGCCCCCTCCGCCGCCCTTCTATCAGGGCGATATGGGGGATCGGCGCGATTACGGAGAATACGAGTAGAGAAAAAACGGCGTTCAAGACGCCGTTTTTCATACTTTACAGAGTACTATGTCACACATAATCGCGGAAAACCGCGAAATTATTTCTGATAGCAGTCGCACAGGCGGCCGTCGGGAAGGAATCCCGTGTCGGAGCACTTTTCGCAGGCATAGCGGGGAAGGAAATCCCGTTCACTGAGGTGAAGGCGGAGCATCGCGCTTTCCCGCCTTGCCCTTGCCTGCTCCAACGCCTCTTTCAGGCGGGGCAGTTCTTCGGGGGAGAAGACTTCGGCGCGCGCGGTTTCGATCTCGCCCTTGCGGATGTCGGTCTCCGCGCGGACGAATTCCTCATCTTTGCGGGCGATCGAGAGGGCGCGTTCCGCTCTTCGCTCCGCCCGTTCGCGCCGTGCGGCATAGTAGCGTTCGCGTTCGCTCCTCTCGTCCGCGGCGACGGCGGTTTCGCTCTTGTAAGTTTTGTAGTTTTCCCTTTCGGGGATCTCGGAAGGCGCGAAGACGCCGAGCTCTTTCCAATCGTTGAGCAATTTTGTGATGTAGGGAAGGGGCGCGGCGGCGTTGGCGCTCCTCTTTGCCGCTTCGAGGATCATTTCCTCAGAAAATCCCATACTCAGCCAACGTTCCGCGGTGTCGAGGGCGCTCTCCGTCTTTTTGACGACGCCGCAGACGCTTTGGATGCGCTGTAAAAGTTTCAGCTGACGCTCGCGAAGGCGGCAATATTCCCCGACTTGGCTACCCGTGATCCCGCGCGCCGCGAGTTGTCCGATGTGGGCGTCCAGCTCGGGATATCCGAACGAGAGTTTCATGCCGAGAGAGGCGAGGGCAAGGAGGTCCTCCTCGGTATAACCCATGGCATTCCATTTTCCCACGTATTCCGACGCCATCGCGCGGGCGCTCTGCACCTTCACGCCGAGTTTCTTTCCGATCTTAAAGGCGAGCTCGGTCTCTTCCGAACGGGTCTCGTAATACGCCCGCACGGCTTGCTCGGTGAGGGCGTTCGCCGCGAGCAGTTCCTCCGTCTCCGAACGGAGGGCTTTCATCGAGCCCTTTTTCAGATTTTCCGCCGCGGCGTATACGGCGCCGATCTCCATGCCCGCCTGCCTCAAATGCGCCAAGAGTTCGTAATCGCTTTCCTGCGGTTTGCGGAAGACGCCGAGCAGGTTGAAGATCTTGAGGAGTTCCTCCTGATGAGCGTTGAAATCCGCGTATTCCGCCTCCACTTGCTCGTATGTGCACTTATTCTCGCGGACAAGCGCCTTCGCTCTGTTGAGAATGTGGGAGACGGTGAGCTCTTTGTCTCTTCTGACCGAATACTCGACGACGAGCAAAAACGCCTGATGTTCCATCGGGTTGGTCTCCAAAAATTCGAGAATGCGCTGTTGTTCGTACGGTTTCAGGTCTTTTCCCGCCTGTTGGAGAAGTTTGAAGAGTTCGCGGTTAAAGGCGGCGTATTTTTCGGGACGGATGGGCTTCGGCTTTCCGACCGCCGAATTGACGGGAAGATACTCCACGAAGAGGGGATCCCGCGAAAGGATCTGCACCAATCCGCATTCCTCCCAAAAGGCGAAATATTCCGTAAATTTCGCGGACGGGATCCCAAGCAGTTTTGCGGCGCTCGCCGCGTCGAAATCGCGGGCGCTCGAACAGAGATAGAGCCCATAGAGATAGACGCGGACGGCGTCTCCGTCCGCTTCGGGCAGATATTTCGTGATGAATTGGTTCTCTACGCTTGTCAGTGCGCGTTCGGTATAATCCTTGGAAAAGGAGCTGAACGACATACCTTTCTCCCGTCTTTTGTTTTTTATGAAAGTGCTTGCTTTTTTCTGCAAGGCGTTGTATAATAGTATATCATAGCCGCAGTAAAAAAGCAATTTGTTTTTTCGGGCTACGGAAATTTTTTCAAGCGGTGACGAATGCGCATTCTCCATACCTCCGATTGGCATCTCGGAAAGCGTCTCATGGAGCGCGAACGATTGCCCGAACAGATCGAAGCGCTCGAGGAGATCGTCTCCATTTGCGAAGAGCGGAACGTGGACGTCGTGCTCGTGGCGGGCGACATATTCGATACCTATCTTCCTCCCGCGGAAGCCGAGGAGGTCTTTTTCCGTTATGCCAAAAAACTCGCGGGGGAGACCCGTGCGGTCGTAGTCGTCGCCGGCAATCACGACGACGGCGTCCGTCTTTCCGCCGCCTCTCCGATCGCCGCCGACAACGGGATCTACATCTTTGCCTCGGGGAAAAAGGCGTTCCCCGGCGGTTCCCGCCCCGTATACGCGGAAGAAGCGGGCGAAAACTTTCTCCTGCTCAGAAATGCGCAAGGGGAGAGTTTGTATATCAATGCGCTCTCCTATCCGACCGAAGCGCGTCTGCGCGAAACGAAGTCCGACGAGACGTATGCGCAAAAGACGGTGCGATGGATCGAGGCGGGCGATCTTCATTACGACGGAAAGACGCCCCACGTTCTTTTATCCCACCTCTTTGTCGCAGGGGGGAAGACAAGCGAGAGCGAGCGGGACATTGCGCTTGGCGGGGCGCGCGCAGTACCCGTCTCTTCCCTTCCCGGGTTCGGCTACGTCGCGCTCGGGCATCTTCATAGGGCGCAGTCCGTCGGTAAAAATTGCCGTTACAGCGGTTCCATTCTGCAATATTCGTTCGACGAAGCGAATACGCAAAAGAGCGTCGTCCTGCTCGAGACGAAGGGCGGCGACGTGTGCGTTACGGACGTGATCCCGCTGTCGGCGGGGAAGAAGCTCTACCGTCTCGAAGCGGCGAGCGTCGCCGAAGGTTTGGCGCTTCTCGACCGCTATGCGGACGGCTATGTCGAATTGACGCTCCGTCTTTCCGCTCCTCTTGCGACCACGGAGAGCGAAGCGCTCCGCGAAAAGGACGCGCTCGTCTCCCTCGTGATCCCGTCGCCGGGAGGAGTTTCCGCGCCTACGGTCGTGCGGTCCACGCTCGGGGCGGAAGAACTCTTTGCGGAATTTTACCGCAACCAGCGCGGGGAGGAACCGCCCGCAGAACTTAAAACCGCATTTTTGGAGCTGTTGGAGGAGCAATGAAGCCATTATCGCTACAATTCGGCGGATTCAATTCCTTCTCCGACCCCGCTTCGATCGATTTCCGCGGGCTGATCGATCTCGGGCTCTTCGGGATCTTCGGCGATACGGGCTCGGGGAAGAGCACCATACTCGATTGCATTCACTTTGCGCTCTACGGCGCGGTCGCGCGCGGCGGGAGCGTGGGGGACGTCATCAATTTCCGCTGTGACCGTGCGTTCGTCGATTTCGAGTTTGAGATCGTTTACGAATGCCGCCGCAGGATCTTTCGCGTGGAGCGGGAGATCAAACGGAAAAATAACGCGCAGTCCGTCACCGTCTACGAACGGGAGAACGGCGGGCTCGTCGCGCTGGCGGAGGGCTTCCGCGACGGAAACGCCCTCCTCAGGCAGATCATCGGGCTCGAACAGGGCGATTTCGAAAAGTGTATCGCATTGCCGCAGGGCGAATTTGCCCAATTCGTCAAGGCGCAGAGGGGGGACCGCCTCAAACTGATCTCCCGACTCTTCGACCTCGACCGCTATGGGACCGAGTTGGTCCGCCGCGCGGCGGAACGGAGCAACCGCGCCGAGAATGAATACCGCATTCTCGAAGAGCGGCTCCGCCCGTTCGGGGATGTGACCGAGGAGTCGCTTTCCGCGCTCGGGGAGAGGATCGCCGCTTTGAAAGCGGAGGAAGAGCAGGCGCGGGCGGCCGCCGAAAAGACGGCTTCGGAAGAGAAAGAGGCGGAAGCGGCGCTCACGGGCAGACGGGAAGCGGAGGAAGCCGCCGCCGCCTTTGCAAAACTCGCAAGCCAAAAGGCAGAGTACGATTCTTTGGAGCGGGAGCTTGTCCGTCTCGAAAAGACGTCTGCTGTGCTCGACGCGAAACGGGAGGGGACCCGTTTAAGGGAGCGGAAGGTCCGCGCCGATTCCGAGATGACCGAAGTAAAGGCGCGCCTTGCCCGTGCGGAAGAAGCCGCCGCCGCTCTCCCTCCGAGAGATGCCGACCGTGAAGCCGCCGAAGCGGAAAGACTTGCGGCTGACGCGGCGCGTGCGGAAGCGGCGGAGGATACGAGAAAGCGCAAAAAGAGCGCGGAGGAAAGGCTCGGCGCCGCGATCGGCGCGATGAGTACCGAAAAAGACCTCTTCCGCGGTTTTTCCTACGATGAAAGGCGTGCCGCGCTCGAAAAGATCATCGGGCAGGACGGGGATCTTTCCGCCTTTATCGCCGCGCACGGCAGGGCGTTTTTCGGGGAACAGTACAAAACGTTTGCAGACGAGCTGGACGGTCTCTCCGAAAAGTACCCCGTAATACGGGAGGACAGCGAACCGCTCGCGCGCAAATACAGGGAGCTTTCCCTCGAAGGCGGCGAGAGCGCAGAGGCGCTTACCAAGGAGTACGCCGCGCGGGAGGAAGAGAAAAAACGCGCGCAACGCGAACTTGTGGATCTTGAAAAACAACGCGGGAAATACGAACTTCATCTTCAAAGAATGCAGGAACAGCGGGCGGAATTCGATCGCTGTAAAGCCGAGATCGCCCAATGCGAAGAGCTCCTTAGGGATATCCCTTCTGTAGGTGCGGCGCGGTCCGCTTTGGAAGAGTTCCGCAAACGGGTCCGCAGTGCGGATGAGCGCGAAAAACGTTGTGAAAGTGAACTTTCTGCGGCGCGTGTTGCCTATGCGGGCGCGGAAGAACGGCTGAAAGCCGCTGAGACTGCGCTTGCGGAGGGGATCGAACGGTATCGGACGGCGCTTGCCGCGGGCGGATTCCGTAGCGACGGAGAGGCCGAGGAGCTTGCCGCCCGTTTCGGGGATCCCGTTGCCGCCGCCGCGCGGTTGGAATCCTACCGTTCGGCGTATGCCGCCGCGCGGGTAAGGAGCGAAGCGCATCCCGTTTCCGCCTATCCCGAAGATGTACGGGAGAAGTGTCTTGCCGCAAAGGAGCGGCACGCGGTGGCGGAGGAAGCCGTACGGGAATGTGCGCGCGCGCTCGCCCTTGCGGACGCCGATCTCACGCGCGGAAAGCAGCTCTTTGCGGCGAAGCAGACTTTGGAAGCGCAGTGCCGCAAGGCAAAGGAAGAGTATGAGCTCAAAGAGCGGCTGAAAAAGTTGCTCGACGGCAATAAATTCATGGAGTTTGTCGCCGAGGAGTATTTGCAGACCGTTGCGCTCAACGCAAGCGGAAGGCTCCTCTCCCTTACGGACGGACGGTATTTTCTCCGTTACGACAGAGGCTTTTTCGTCGGGGACAACTTCAACGGCGGACAGCTCCGCAACGTGACCACGCTCTCGGGCGGAGAGACGTTCCTCGTTTCCCTCTCGCTCGCCCTCTCTTTGGGCGCCGAGATCTGCGCGCGGTCCCTCCGTCCCATCGAGTTTTTCTTCCTCGACGAAGGGTTCGGCACCCTCGACGCTTCCCTCGTCGATACGGTCATGGACAGTTTGGAAAAACTCAAGAGCGCCAACTTTACCATCGGGATCATCTCCCATGTCGAAGAACTCAAACATCGGATCGAAAAGAAACTGATCGTGTTGAAGGCGACCGACCGGCGCGGTTCGCAAATCAAAACGGAATGAGGTAATATTTTGGCAAGTACCATTCTGACGCCCGTCACCCTGTGGCAGAACTTCAACTCCAATCTTCCCCCCAACGAGGAAATTCTCAGCGAACGGCGCGAACGCGGCGCGGTCTTCCGCGACGTCTATTTTTATGGCAGGGAAGTGGGCAACGGCGCGGGGCGCGTCAAGATCTACGGGCGGTACGTCACTCCGGAGGGCCCCGAGAGCTATCCCGCGATCATGATCCTCTTCGAAGCGGGGCTCGAATTTGACGAAGAGCTCATCATGCGGTTCGTCGCCAACGGCTATGCGGTGCTCGCGGCCGATTATTACGGCGAACGGAAGGACGCGCCGCATTACACCGTATATCCGAAGATCGTCTCCTACGCAAATTTCGAACGCGCGGGCAGACACATCGAATTCTGCGACGAAACCGCCAAGGAGACGAGCTGGTACGAATGGGCGGGCGTCGCAAGGTACGGCGTGGAATATCTGAGGCACAAGAAGGAAGTGACGGAGGTGGGCGCGCTCGGGATCCGCACGGGTGGCGAGATCCTCTTCAAAATCGCGCCGTATGCGCCGATCGGATGTATGATCTCGGTCTGCGCCGCGGGCTGGCTCGCCTATCGCGGCATCGGAAAGTTCGGCGGGGAAAACCGTATTCTCGACGAGGAACGCCACCGCTTCATCGCGGGTATCGATTCCCAGAGCTATGCGCCCTATATCAAATGCCCCGTGCTGTTGGTCTCCGCCATCAACGATAAGAAGTATAATTACGACCGCGTCTACGATACGTTCCGCCAGATCAATCCCGACGTCGAAAAAGCGATCCTCTTTTCCGCGCACGGAAGCGGGCTCGTCGGCTCGCATTCCATGATGAATATCAACCTCTTTTTCGATAAGTATCTCAAAAAGCGCACCGTCTATATCCCCCGTCCCATCACCGTCTCGGTGGAAGAGGACGAAGAGGGGGATCTCGTCGCGCGCGGCTCCTTCGATCCCGCGGGAGATATAAAAGAATTCGGGATCTTCTATACCGAAAACATCGCCGCTTTCAAGACGAGGGACTGGACGAGGGTGCTCGGGCGTCCCGAGGATCTCGACGGCAGCGTCGGGAAAGTTCCGCTCTCCCTCTATCTCGATTGCAAGAAGGCGCTCGTCTATGCCTTTGTCAACTATTCCAACAACTTCGCGGTGACGACGCAGATCCTCGAGGTCAACGTCGCCAAGCGATATAAAAACGCCGTCCCCGGAAGCCGCGTGCTCTATCGGGAAGAGGACGGAAAGAACGGATTTTCCACCTTCCGCAGACCTTCCGTCGCCGATTGTTTCTCGGAGACCAATTCGGGGATCAGGCGGGAGGCGGGCTTCGGCGGGATCATGGGGATCGACACGATGCCGGGGATCATCTCCTACCGCGTCGGCGAGCCCCGTTTCGCGCCTCCCGAAGGCGCTTCCTTCCGCTTCGACGCCTATGCTCCCGAGGACGGGCGCGTCAAGGTGATCTTTTTCATGGACGAAGAGGAAAAGATCGGATATTCGGCGGAGGCGGCTGTCGCGGGGAAGGGCAGGTGGAAGAGCTTGCTCTTCGACGCGGGCGACTTCAAATCGGAAACGGGCGCCGCGCTTCCCGGATTCGGCGGCGTGGTCTCGGTCGCCTTCGTAAGCAAAGAACACATTCTCATCAACAACGTTCTGTGGATCTGACGGACCGGGCGCTGTCTTTCGGGCAAGGTTGGGAGGAACCATGAAAAAAGCGATCGAACCGCCCGTTCTCTTGGGCAGGGAACCAAAGAAGAAGCATCCGGTCCTGATGGGGGCGGTATATACGCTTCTCGCACTGTTCCTATGTTTTCTCATTCTCGACTACGTCGTCGTCACCCGTTTCTATGTCATCCGCGTGGGCGGGTCGTCTATGATGAATACGCTGTACGGCGGCGTGCCGAGAGGGGGAGAATATGTCGGCGGCGATATTTTGTATGCCTACCGCGGCGCCACCGCGGACCGCGGCGACATCGTCATCGTAGACGTATCGGGTTACAGCGAATTTTCCCTCGGGGGAGAGCGTTTCATCATTAAGCGGCTCATCGCCAAAGAGGGGGACAGTGTCCGTTGCGAAGGGGGCACGGTATATCTCAAAGAGGCGGGAAGCGAGGCGTATCTTCCCCTCGAAGAGCCCTACGTCCTCGGGCGCAACACGGTGGAGTTCGACGTGACGCTGGGCGAAGGGGAGATCTATGTGATGGGCGATAACAGGGAAGTCAGTTTGGATTCCCGCCGCATCAAGGCAAGACTCAAAGAATCGGACATCGTCGCCGTCGTGCCGCAGTGGTCGGTCCGTTGGCGGGCGGAGATCAAGGTCTTCGAAAACATTCGGTATTATTTGTTGGGTTGGATCACCAATCCAGGAGGAAAAATATGAGCATACAAATTACGGCAGACAGTACTTGCGATCTTGGGAAATACGGAGTAGAACGCGGGATCGGGATCATGCCGCTTTCCGTGATCTTGGGCGGAAATTCCTATCTCGACGGCGTTACCATCCAGCCGAAGGATATCTTCGATTACTTCGAAAAGACGGGCGAACTGCCCAAGACGGCGGCGCCGAGCATCGCCGATTTCGAAGAATTCTTCGCCTCTTATGTCGATCAGGGCAAGGAAGTGATCCACTTCAACATCTCGGCGAAATCTTCCTCCTCGCATTCCTATGCTTTGGAGGCTTCGAAAAAGTTCGGCGGCAAGGTCGCAGTCGTCGATTCCAAGGCGCTCTCGTCGGGGCAGGGGCTTCTCGTCATGAAGGCTTCCGACCTCCTTTCGGAGGGCTATGGTCTCGGCGAGATCGCCGAAAAAGTCAATGCGCTCCGCCCGTATGTCAATACGTCGTTTATTCCCGACCGTCTCGACTACCTCTACAAGGGAGGGAGATGTTCGCGTATGACGATGTACGGCGCGAATCTGCTCAAGATCCATCCGCTCATCGAGATGCAGGACGGGCAGTTGGTCGCCGAGACGAAATACCGCGGCAGTATGCAGAAATGTATCGACAAATACATTCAGGATCTCGCCGCCAAGTACCCGCGTTACGACAAGACGCGGTGCTTCGTGACGCACAGCAGCGCCGATCCCGAGCTCGTCGAATTTGCGAAGCGGAAGGTCGGCGAAACGTTCTCCTTCGACGAGATCCTCGAAACGGTCGCGGGGTCGGTCATAACGGGGCACTGCGGGCGCAACACGCTCGGCGTTCTCTTTATCGCGGAGGCATGAAAAATGGTCAAACTCTACCGTGATTCCGACTATTGGGACGCCGTGATCCAGCGGCGGAAGATCCTCGCGGTCTTTTTCGCGGTCACGGCGGCGTGTCTTGCCGTCTTCATCGCGATGGTCGTATTGTACACCTCTCTCGCCTATAACGATCCCAACGGCGGCTGGATCATCGCCGCGACCTGCGTCACGGTCGCGGTCTATATGTTCTTCTCGTTCCCGTATATGGGGATCAAATTCAAGCGTTGCAATTCCTATTGTAAGATGCTGAAATTCATTTCCGTCGGGCTCAAAGAACACGCGGTCATGCCCTTCGAAGAGATCGATAATTGGATCACGAGGGACGGGGTGGACGTCAACGTCGCGGTGTTCAGCGTAAAAAATATCAAAAAGGACGAGCCTTTGAAACGGCAGATCTTTGTGGACGGCGAAAAGGATTTCCCGCCCTTCGAGGAGGGGAAGTCGGTGCACGTCGTCTCGCAGGGGAATCTTCTGATAGAATACGAATTGATGGAGTAATGCGATGCGTGCGGTTGTTACGGTGTCCGGTACGGACAGAAAGGGCGTGGTGGCGCAGGTCAGCGCCTTCCTCGCCGACAACGGGATCAATATCGAAGACGTTTCGCAGACCGTCCTCGGCGGGCAGTTTGCGATGGTCATGGTAGTGGATATTCCCGAGAGCGGGAAGACGCTCGCCCTCCTTTCGGAAGAGGCGCGCCGCCTCGGAGAAGAGATCGGGATGAGCATCGGACTGCGCCATGCGGATATTTTTACCGCGATGCACAACGTTTGAGCGATACAAAAGGATCATGTTTACGAAGAATCAGGTTTTCGAAACCATTGAAATGGTGGAAAAGGAGCACCTCGACATCCGTACGGTGACGATGGGCGTCTCCCTTTTGCCCTGCATCCGCGAGACTGCGGAAAAGACGGCGGAAGCGGTCTATGACCGCGTGATGAAGAAGGCGGAGAGGCTTGTCCCCACGGCGGATGCGATCTCCGCGGAATACGGGATCCCTATCGTCAACAAGAGGGTCTCCGTGACGCCCGTCTCTTTGGTCACGGCGGCGTTTCCCGAAGAGAGCGCGGCAGTCGGCCGCGCGCTCGACCGCGCCGCCCGCGAGCTCGGCGTGGACTTTCTCGGCGGATATTCCGCACTCGTCCACAAAGGGACGGCGGAATATGAGGAGAAATTTCTCCGCACGATCCCCGAAGTCCTTGCGACGACGCAACGCCTTTGCTCGTCCGTCAACGTCGGTTCCTCCCGCTCGGGGATCAATATGGACGCAGTCCGCGCGATGGGGGAGATCGTCAAGGAAACGGCAAGCCTTACGGCAGACAGCGGAGGCATCGGATGCTGTAAATTGGTGACCTTCTGCAACGCCGTGGAGGATAATCCCTTTATGGCGGGCGCATTTCACGGCGTAGGCGAGGCGGATACGGTGATCAACGTCGGCGTGTCGGGTCCGGGCGTCGTCCGCCATGCGCTTTCCTTCTGCCCGGACGCCGATTTGACCGACGCCGCGGAATTGATCAAAAAGACGGCTTTCAAGATCACACGGGTAGGACAGCTCATCGCACGAGAGGCTTCCGCGCGTCTCGGCGCAAGGTTCGGGATCGTCGATCTGTCCCTCGCTCCCACGCCGGCGCGGGGGGATTCGGTCGCCCACATCCTCGAAGAACTCGGACTCAGCGTGGTCGGGATGCACGGCACGACCGCCGCGCTCGCAATGCTCAACGACGCGGTCAAAAAGGGCGGCGTGATGGCTTCTTCAAGAGTCGGCGGGCTTTCGGGCGCCTTCATTCCCGTCTCCGAGGACATCGGCATGATCGAATCGGCGGAGGCGGGCAATATTTCCATCGATAAACTCGAAGCGATGACTTCGGTCTGTTCGGTCGGCTTGGATATGATCGCGATCCCGGGCGATACGCCCGCTACCACGGTCTCCGCGATGATCGCAGACGAAGCGGCGATCGGGATGATCAACAATAAGACGACGGCGGTGCGGGTCATTCCCGTTCCCGGAAAGAGCGTGGGCGACGTTGTGGAGTTCGGCGGGCTTTTGGGCAGAGCGCCCGTCATGCCCGTACATAGCGGAGACGCAAGCAAATTCATTGGACGCGGCGGGCTCATCCCCGCGCCCATCCATAGTTTCAAAAATTAAGGGAAATAAGGAGTTTCGGTATGGAAAGAAAGGAAGTTTCGGAACAGTACAAATGGCACGTCGGAGATATTTTCGGAAGCGACGAGGCTTGGGAAGCCGCCTATGCGGCGCTCGAGGGAAAGCAGGATTTTTCGAAATTCCGCGGCACGCTCGGCACGGCGGAAGGTCTGCTCGCTTTTCTCAAAGCGGAGGAATCGGTGAGCTCCGAAGCGCTCCGCGTCTACCTCTATGCCCATCTCAAACGGGACGAGGACGTCCGTGAAACCAAATACGGCTCGTATACGGCGAAGATCTTCAGCTTTTTCACCAAGTTCGAATCGGAGACGGCGTTCGCAACGCCCGAACTTACGGCTCTGCCCGACGAAGTTCTCGACGCCTATATCGCCGATCCCCGTCTCAAAGATTACGACTATATGCTCAAACGGGTCAAGGCGAGCAAAAAGTATACGCTCTCCGAAAAGGAGGAGGTCTTGCTCGCGCAGGCAAGCGAACCGCTCTCTACGGCGAGCCTCGCCTTTATGATGCTCGACAACGCGGAGCTCAATCTTCCCGAAATCGAGTACGAAGGGGAGAAAATACAGCTTTCGCACGGGCTCTATTCGGTCATCATGAGCGGGAAGGACCGCGCAAAGCGCAAGGAAGCGTATGAGCTCTACTATTCCGCCTACCGGAAGATCCTCGGCACGATCGCGACGACGTACTACGGCAATGTGCAAAAAGACATCTTCTATCAGCGGGCGCGGGGGTACGATTCCTGTCTGCAAATGGCTCTTTTCGAAGAGGACGTGGATGGGGCCGTCTACCGCAACTTGATCGAAGCGGTCCACCGCGGCGCGCCTTTGATGCACCGCTATATCGCACTGCGCAAACGTCTCATGGGTTACGATACGGCGTATATGTACGATATTTATCCCTCTCTCGTGGAGGACGCCGAGCTCAAACTCTCGTATGAGGAAGCGTACGAGCTCTGCCTCAAAGGGTTGGCTCCCCTCGGAGAAGAGTATGCGGAACTATTCAAAAAGGGGCGCGACGAGGGCTGGATCGACGTCATGGAGACGGACGGAAAGCGTAGCGGCGCCTATTCCAGCGGAGCGTATGGGGTACACCCGTTCGTCCTTCTCAACTACCAAAAAACCACGCACGACGTATTCACGATCGCGCACGAGATGGGGCATTCCCTCCACACCTACTATTCCAACGCCAATCAGCCCTTCTCCAAGGCGGACTATAAGATCTTCGTCGCGGAAGTCGCCTCGACCGTCAACGAAGTGCTTCTCCTCAAATATCTTCTCAAGACGACGGAGGACGGGAAGCTCAAAAAATATCTGCTCAACTATTTCCTCGATATGATCCGCACCACCCTCTTCCGCCAGACGCAATTCGCGGAATTCGAGCAGCGGGCGCACGAAATGGCGGAGGCGGGCGAACCGCTCAATAAGGACAATCTCTCCGAACTTTACCGCGGGCTCAACGAGGCTTATTACGGCGGCGCCGTGGTCCATGACGACAATATCGCCATCGAATGGGCGCGGATCCCGCACTTTTATACCTCGTTCTACGTCTATAAGTATGCGACGGGCATTACCGCGGCGATCTGCATCGCAAACAGAATCTTGAAGGAAGGGAAGCCTGCCGTAGAGGACTATAAGCGTTTTCTCAAAGGCGGTTGCTCCGCCGATCCCGTATCGCTTTTGAAGATCGCGGGTGCCGATCTTACGTCGGAAGAGCCCTTCCGCGCGGCGATGGAGGAATTCGAAACGACGCTTGACGAGTTTGAAAAACTCTCATAATTTTAAGGATCCAAAGGAAAAACGCTATGCCGAACAATCAGATGCCCCACAATCTGGACGCCGAAGCGGCGTTGCTCGGCTGTCTCATCATCGATGAGGCAGTCCAGACCGAGATCATCGAACAATTACACGAGGAGGACTTCTATCAAGAAGCGCACCGCCTCATCTTCGCCTCCATGAACCGCATCTTTCTCTCCCACAGAACGGTGGATCTCGTCACGCTCGTCGATCAGCTCGAGCGGGACGGAACGCTCGAACGGGCGGGAGGGTTGCAGTCGGTCACCGATCTTGCGCAGGCGGTCCCCGCGGCGGCAAATTATCACCAATATTTTGAGATCATCCGCCGCGATTCCGTCAACCGTTCCTTGATCCGCGTCTCCCGCGAGATCATCGAAAACAGCCAAAGCGGACCGGACGAGCGGGAAGCCGTTGCCTTCGCCGAGAAGAAGATCTACGACGTTTCGAAGGAGGAGGACAGCTCCACCCTCGAGCGCATCGGCGACAGTTCCCTCGTTCAGGACATCATCGGGAAGTTCGAAGCCATCCAAGCCGATCCGAACGCTTTCCGCGGCGTGGAGACGGGCTTCCGCCAGCTCGACCGTATCACCCACGGTCTGCAAAAGGGGAGCCTCGTCATCATTGCGGCGCGTCCCGGCGTGGGCAAAACGTCGCTTGCCATGAATATGGTGGAGTACGCCTGTCTGAAAAAGGACAACGTCGCCGCGGTCTTCTCCCTCGAAATGCCCCGCTCGGAGATCGGGCAGAGGCTCATCTGCTCCTATGCGGGAGTCAGCATGGAGCAGGCGCTCAGCGGGAAATTGGTCCAAAAGGATTGGAAAAACCTCCTTCTCGCGGGAGACAAGTTGGATAAGAGCAAGATCTATATCGACGACAGCTCGATGGTCACCCCCGCTGAGATCCTCTCCAAGTGCCGCAGACTGAAAAGCAGGGAGGGCAGGTTGGATCTTGTCATGATCGACTATATCCAGCTGATGGCGGCAGACATTAAAAATGCGAATAAGGGCGGGGAATTTAACCGCCAGCAGGAGATCGCGAGCATCACGCGCTCCCTCAAGATCATGGCAAAGGAGTTGCAAGTGCCCGTGATCGCGCTTTCCCAGCTCCGAAGGATCCAAACCAAAGAAGCACAGCTTTCCGACCTTCGCGAGTCGGGGGCAATCGAACAGGACGCGGATATCGTCATGTTCATCAACCGCGCCGACGAAAACGCTTCGCAGGAGGACCTGCAAGCGGGCAGGGTCGTCAAAGGGGCGGTGGATCTCGTCATCGCAAAGCACAGAAACGGTTCGACGGGACGGATCCAGCTCCGTTTCATCGGCGAGAGCACGAAATTCATCGACGTGGACGCGCAGGGAGAGCCCGAGGAGGAACCTTCGTGGTATCGCCGTAGCGGTCTCGACAAGCTGACCTCGGACGACGCTTCGCCCGCGCAGGGCAGTCCCGATGGGGAAGAGGACCTTCCCTTTGATTGATATGCAGACAGAGATCCTCGGAACGGACGGCGGATCGCTCGTTGCCGCCAAACGGTATATCGAAGCGGGGGAGGTCGTAGCGTTTCACACCGAGACGGTATACGGTTTGGGCGCGAACGCCTTTTCGGACGACGCGGTGCGCAGGATCTTCGCGTTGAAGGGAAGACCCGCCGACAACCCGCTCATCGTCCACGTTCACAGAGACTACGATATTTCGAAGCTCATCGACGGCGAACCCGCCTATGCCGCCGCTCTCCGCAAGGCGTTTTTGCCCGGCCCGCTCACGATGGTCTATCCGTCGAGGGGCAAGGTTTCGAAATACGTCTCGTGCGGGCTGGATACGCTCGCCGTCCGCGTGCCTTCTTCCCCCACGGCGCAGGCGTTTTTGCGCGCGGTAGACCTTCCCATCGCCGCCCCGAGCGCCAATTTATCGAAACACGTTTCTCCCGTGACGGCACAGCACGTATTCGAGGACTTCAACGGGAAGATCCCGCTGATCCTCGACGGCGGGCCTTGTAGCGGCGGGATCGAAAGTACCGTGCTCGACTGTACGGGCGGCGTGCCGCAAATTTTGCGGGAAGGGCTGGTGACGCGGGAGATGGTCGCTTCCGTCGCGGGGGAATGTCTCCTATACAAGCGCAAAGAGGGCGAAAAGCCCAAGAGCCCGGGGATGGCGTATAAGCACTATTCTCCCTATTGCAGGACGGCGTACTGCCGCAGTGCAGAGGAAGCGGCGGCGCTGTACGACGCCGAACAAGCGGCGGGCGGAGCTCCCGCGATCCTCTGCGAGAGCGGCGCGGTCGGCATTTTGGAGGGACGGAACACCCTCGATCTCGGCGCAAACGGCGAGGAAATGGCACAGCGTCTCTATGCACTGCTCCGCCGCGGAGAAAAATCGGCGACGCTGTTGATCGCGGTCGAACCCAAAGAGCAGGGCGGGGTCATGGCGGGCGTCATGAACCGTCTCAAACGCGCGTTCGGAGGAAGCATATGAAGTACAAAAAGATCCTTTTTGTCTGCACGGGAAATACCTGCCGCTCGCCCATGGCGGAAGCGGCGATGAAGCAGGAGCTCAAAAGAAGGAAGATCCGTTGGTACAAGATCTCTTCGGCGGGGCTTACGGCGAACGAGGGGAGCCCGATGTCCGAGAACAGCGTGCGCGCGCTCAGGGAAGCCCACATTCCCTTTGCGGAGAAATTCGCGTCGAAGCGGCTGACCGAGAAAATGATCAAGGAAGCGCACGCCGTTGTCTGTATGACGATCGCCCAGCAGGAGTCGCTCGCAGGTTTTTTGAATGTGACGAGCTTCCCCGCGCTGTGCGGAAAGGAGATCCCGGACCCGTACGGACAGGGGATCGACGTCTACCGCGTCACACTGCGTTCCATCCGGGAATGTCTGCCGCGCGTCATTGAAATTTGCTGTCCTCCCATGGAAGAGGGCGAAACCGATACATAATCATTTGGAGGTGGGTCTTATGAAAATTGCTCTTGGCTGTGACCACGGCGGTCTGGCGCTCAAAGAACAGGTGAAGAAGTATCTCGAAAGCCGCGGGGATGAGGTCTTGGATTTCGGGACCGATACCTATGATTCCTGCGACTATCCCGATTTCGGCATTGCGGCGGCGAAGGCGGTCGCAAACGGAAGTTGTGAGCGGGGGATCGTCATTTGCACAACGGGGATCGGGATCTCCATTGCCGCTAACAAGGTGAGGGGGATCCGTTGCGCGCTCTGTTCGGAGCCGCTCTCCGCCAAGATGACGAGGCTTCACAACGACGCCAATATGCTTGCGCTCGGCGGCGCGGTGGTGGGCGTCAACCTCGCTCTCGAGATCGTGCGCGTCTTCCTCGAAACGCCCTTCTCGCAAGAGGAGAAGCATATGAGAAGGATCGGAAAGATCACGGACGCGGAACAACTGCTGTAACCGAAAAGAAAGAACATCGCCGCGCGATGGGGAGGGGAGCATGAAGAACAAGGCGCTGAGAGATAAGATCGTGGAATCGCTCACTTCGATTCTGCCCATTGCGCTCATCGTCGTTGTGCTCGCGCTGACGTTCACACCCGTCGATACGGGGACTTTCGTGCTCTTTCTCTTCGGCGTCGTACTGCTGATCGTCGGGATGGGCTGTTTTACGTTGGGCGCCGATATGTCGATGCTCGTCATCGGCGAGAAGATCGGTTCCGCGATCACCAAGACCAAAAAGATCTGGCTCATCGCGCTCATCTCCTTCGTGATCGGCATCATCGTGACCGTGGCGGAGCCCGATCTTCAAATCTTGGCGCGGCAAGTTCCGTCCGTCAACAACTATCTTTTGATTTTGACCGTCGCGGTCGGCGTGGGGATCTTTCTCATGATCGCGATGCTGAGGATCCTCTTCCACATCCGCCTCTCCTTTTTGTTGGTCGGATTTTATGCGTTTGCGTTTGTGCTCGCCGTCTTTGTCGATCCCTCCTTTTGGGCTGTTTCCTTCGACGCGGGCGGCGTGACGACCGGTCCCATGACGGTGCCGTTCATCATCTCCCTTGGGGTTGGCGTCGCCTCTCTTCGGGCAGGGAAGGGGCAGGACGACTCGTTCGGGCTCGTTTCTCTTGCGAGCGTCGGGCCGATCATCGCCGTCCTCTTGCTCGGCATCATCTTCAAGATCCACGATGTGCCCTATACGGTCGATCCCATCCTTCCGCCGCAGGGGACCCGCAGTGTACTTTCCCTGTATTTGCACGGATTCGTCGATTATATCAAAGAGGTAAGTATCGCGGTCGCTCCGATCTTTGCGTTTTTCCTGCTCTTCCAGATCATCACGCGCTCTTTCCGCAAGAGACAGCTCGTGCGCATCCTGATGGGGTTTCTCTACACCTTTTTGGGGCTCGTTCTCTTTTTGGCGGGTGCGAACGTCGGATTTATGCCCGTCGGCCGCGCCATCGGGGAAGGTCTCGCCAAGCTGTGGGGCGGATGGCTTTTGATCCCCGTGGGAATGCTGATCGGATATTTCGTCGTCGCGGCGGAACCTGCCGTTCACGTCCTCAATAAGCAGGTCGAACGGATGTCGGCGGGGGCGATTTCCGCTTCCGCGATGAAGAAAGCGCTCTGCTTGGGCGTGTGCGTCTCGCTCGGGCTCGCCATGACCAGAATCTTGACGGGGATCAATATCATGTGGATCTTGATCCCGGGATATTTGATCGCGCTCGGGCTCACTTTTTTGACGCCGCCCGTCTTTACGGGCATCGCGTTCGACTCCGGGGGCGTCGCGAGCGGGGCGATGGTCTCCTCCTTCGTGCTTCCCATGGCGATCGGCGCCTGCAATGTCCTGTCTCCCGCCGCTATCATGACGCAGGCGTTCGGGTGCGTCGCTTTCGTCGCGCTCACGCCGTTGATCTCCATTCAACTGCTCGGGATCGGCTATCGGCTCAAAACCCGCCGTATCAAGCGCAATTTCCTCGCCGTCGAGGAGAGGATTCTCGAATACGAGGTGGACTGATGAGACGTAAAAAGAAATCGGCGGGCGAGGCCTTTCCCCCCAAAACTTCCAAAAACATTCTTACGACGATTACGGCGGCTGGGGAAAAAGCGGGAAGCAGGGTCGGCGAACTGCTCGGCGCGGGGAGATCCGCCCAGCAGGAGAAGGGTTGGAACCGTGCCAAATTATTAGTTAGCATTGTGAACCGTTCCGACGAAAAGAAGTTGAAGGAGATCCTCGACGATTGCTCGGTATCCATTTCCTATCTCTTCGAAGGTATGGGGACGGCGCATTCGGCGGTCTTGGACTATTTCGGGATCGGCGAAACGGAAAAGCGGATCCTTCTCTCCCTCTTCCCAGAAAGCGACGAGGAGATCGTCATGAGGGAGATCCGCGCAAAGATGGCGCTCTATCTCGTGGGGCGCGGGATCTCGTTTACGGTCCCGCTAAGCGGGATCTCGCAAACGGTCGCAGAGGGGATCGCGGGAGCGGCAACCAATAAGACAACGGACGGGAGAAAGAAAATGACGTCGCAGGACCGTAAGTACAATTTGATCATCGCGTCGGTTGCGGCAAACTTTGTCGATACCGCGATGGAGGCGGCGCGGGAAGCGGGGGCCGCGGGCGGGACGATCGTCCGCGCCCGTACGATGCAGAACGCGAAGGCAGAGCAGTTCATCGGCATTTCCCTCATGCGGGAGCAGGAGATCCTCATGATCTTGGCGCGCAAGGAAAATACGATGCCCATCATGAATGCGCTTTCCGAGCGCGTCGGCGCCAAAACGCAGGCGGGAGGGGTCATTTTCTCCGTTCCCGTAGACCGTACCGCGGGGATCTCGGTCACCGAAGAGGAGGAGCTCGTCCGCAGTGCCGAAAAGGGCGACCGTAGCGAGGATACGAAGTAATATGTCACGCATGGTATTGATCGGCGGAGGGGAGCTCAAAACGCATGAAACGCTGAAAATCGACGAGTATATCGTCGGTCTTGCGCAAAAAAGGTCGGGAAAACGCCGCGTAAACGGGCTTTTCCTTCCCACCGCGAGCCATGACTGTATGCCCTACTATAATACTTTTCACAAGGTGTATACGGGGCAGTTCGGCATCAAGACGGACGTCGCGCTTACGGTCGGAAGGGCATTTGATCCCGTTAAAATGCGGGAAAAATTCGAACGCGCCGATCTTCTCTACATCGGCGGGGGCAATACGGTCTTCATGCTCGGCGAATGGGAACGGAGCGGACTCCTTGTCCTGATCCGGGAGGCGTATGAGCGGGACATCGTCATCGCGGGGCTTTCTGCGGGTGCGATTTGCTGGTTCGAGGAAATGTATTCCGATTCCGTTGCGGAGGGCGAGTATGCCATGTACCCGGGCTTGGGTTGGCTGAAAGGTACGGTGTCTCCGCATTACAACGAAAGGGCGGACGACTTTGACCGTATTCTCTTAAAACGCCGCGGTCGCGCCTTTGGCATCGAAAATTGTGCCGCGCTGTTGGTTGAAGACGGCAGGCCCTACGGAAGCCTTTCGGGAGGGGGCAATGTGTATCGCCTCGACGCCTCTGACGGCGAAAAAGTTATCAAGACAGTCTTTGAAGCTCCGCTGTAAGCAAAGCGAATTTTGGAAAAACCCGCGCGAGACGATCGTGCGGGTTTCTGTAAAAGAAAACCCCCGGATAGTCCGAGGGTTCGGGAGAGGTTAACCGAAAAGTATTGAAAGAAAAACTCCTTTGGATTAGAATAGAGATAAGCGACCTGGCAGTTGCGAACCTAATAATCCAAAGGAGGTCAACCGAATGGAAGACACAAATAGTTTAGCACACA
>CANQXA010000005.1 GCA_947627765.1 uncultured Clostridia bacterium | reverse complement strand
TGCGCTCTTGCATTCCCCTGCATTGCGGCTTTTTTCCACCAACTTACCGCTTTTTCGTAATCTCCTTCTACGCCAAGCTCAAAATAATAGCAAATGCCGAGATGGTTTTGTGCCTCCGCATTGCCCTTCGTTGCCGCCTTTTTGTACCATTTTGCGGCGCTTTCATAGTCGCGCTCCACGCCGCGGCCGTAAAAATAACAGTCGCCGAGGGCGTTTTGTGCCGCTACGTCATTTTTAGACGCTTTTTCGAGGTATTCCTCAAAGGTTGCCCGATCCCGATATTCGGCCTCCGCGGGATCCCGCTCCGCAAATAAATGGTGCACATCCCTGTAATTGTGCATAGTATTTCTCCTTCTTAATATTAAAAATGGAACTGATTTCTTTTGGGCATCTCCGCTTCAATGACAGCGAGATTCGCTATTCGCTCTGCGTTTCCTCATTGAGCGCTTCCAATAGTTTTTTTGCACTCTCGTGTCCCTTTGATGCCGCGCTCTTTAAGAGATCGAGCGCTTCCTCGAAATCCTTTTCCGCTTCCTCTTCCAACTCTTTCAATACTTTTTTCGCGTTTTCATGTCCCTGCGCCGCCGCCTTCTCCAGCCACTCTCTTGCCGTCTCGAAGTCCCGCGCTACACCGTCGCCGTTGAGATAGCAAAGACCGAGATTGTGTTCCGCTTTTGCAAATCCCTGTAACGCCGCTTTTTCAAACCATTCCGCGGCTTTTTTGCAATCTTTTTCTACACCTTCCCCGAAAAGATAATATGTACCGAGGTTATATTGCGCGAGCGCAGACCCATGTAAGGCGGCTTTTTCCTGCCACTTGACCGCTTGTTTATAGTTTCGCTTTACACAGTCTCCGCGGTGATAACTGTTTGCGAGATTCAATTCTGCTTTCACGCACCCCTGCGCGGCGGACTTTTTCCACCACGCCATTGCCTTTTGGCTGTCCTGTGCGACGCCTTGCCCTTTATAATAGCAACAAGCGAGGGAATTTTGCGCCTCCGCATCGTTTTGGGACGCTTTTTCGAGGTATTCCTTGAAAGCCTTACGCTCGGTCTCATCTTGTGTAAGTTTCGTATCGCTCATTGTTTTCCCCCTTTTTATTTTTTATAGTATAACATAAAAATTTCTATTTGACAAGGGGCAAAATTAAGACAACATCCGCCGAGGGGAATCTCTTGCATTTTGCCGAGATCTCCCCGTCGCTCACGGCGCCGCTGTCGATTTGCAGGTCGCCCGAGGCGAGCCGATTCGCCGCGATAACGAGCCGCGCCCATTCCGTCTCACCCGCGGTTCCGTCCTGCGTGTTTTCATACGCGACGCCCGCAAGCGCACATAAGAGTTTTTGCATAAAGATCGCGCTTGGCGTCGCCCGCAAAAAACAAAGACATTTTTTGTCCTGGTTCAAAAATTGCGCCGCTACCTCGGACATGGTATCGGTATTTTCCGTGTAAATCATTTTTGCGGAGCGAAATTCATCGTTCAAATTCATTGCCTTTTCTCCCATTTTTTCAGTTCAACAACTCTCCGAGAAGCGCGCACTTCGGCACAAGTTTTATGCCGCATTGCACCATTTCTTGAAAGATCTCCTGCGCGTTGCCTTGTGTATATCCGCGCTCTTTTGCACGCCCCACGAACTGCTCCTCAAGGAGCTTCCCGCCATATTGAAGATGTCTCTTGGCAAGGCTTTGGCGTACCATATCCGCCTCGGCGTAAGAATATCCGCCGACTTCATGCAAAAGTTCGATCAACTGTTCCTGAAAGAGAAGCCGGCCGTTCGTCTCTTGTAAGACTTCCTTCATCACGCCGTCCGTCCGTTCGCACGGCGTCCGTATTTCTTCCCCAAAACCTTTTTTTGTCAACAGGGCAATCAGATCGGCCTCTTGCGACACGGCAGACTTTTGCGGTCTTGCGACCAAAGGGATTTCCGCCACGCCGCGCAGGAGAGGATTGACAAACCGCTCGAAAGGGAGATGATATTTGAGTGCGTCCACCCTCGTCGCGCCCGCTTGGTAGAGAAGATAGGAGCAGTTTGCGGCTCCTCCGACGATGAAATCGCACGCCGATAAAAGATACCTTCCCTTGCTCTCGCCCGCAAGAGAGAAATAGCCCTTTTGTCTTGCCGCCGTAATCTCTTCAACCGCCGCCTCGATGCGCGGGGCGTTTCCCGTCTCTTGCAAAATGTCCCATTCGGATTCAAGCCGCGCACGTTCTTTCATGCCCGAATCGAACCGTTCTATGATCTCTTTCATCTCGCACCTCACAACGGCAGTATAGCATGGAAGACGTCCCGTTTTCGGGACAAGCCGCAGGACTTCCGGGGGGATGGATGAAACGGCGCTTTGCGGAAAAAATCCGTAAAAAGGGCAAAAAATTTCGCCGTTCCTCGTTGACTTGTCTAAGCAATTATGATAGGATAGATACAACTCAAATCTCGGTGGAGGAGCCGGCTTTATCCCGCGGCGGCAAAACATGAAATAAGCCGCTCGAATAAGCTGAAAACGGCAGAAAAATTGTATGAAAAAACACCTCGTTAAAAACTCACTCTGTCTCTTGCTCGCCCTTGCGCTTTGCTTCGGAGAATTCACTCCGATCCTTCGCCGTACGGACATTACGGCGTCGGCGGCGGCTACGGTCTCTTCGGAGCAGACCGAACCCCTCGCCGCGCAGAGCGAACCCGAACAGACGGAAGGCGTCGTGCGGCCCGAAGACATCGACGAAGGGCTGTCGTTGAACAGTCTTGACGACATCCGCGGCAGACGCGTGACCGTCCGCCAGCCCGTCATGCAGATCTTGCGCGACGACATCGCCCGCAAGCCCGCCGACGTACTTCCCAACGAATACGAGATGCGGAACCTCCAGACGGGGGAGATCATGCACAGCCTTGCGAAGATCGATTTCGCGAGCGACAAAAAGCTCGAGGCGGGCAATAAGGACCACCCCATGTACCCGATGAAGGGGCTCGACCGCTCGCCCAAGGACGAAAACGGCAACGTCACAAAACAGCTGTATTTTTCGGAATTCACCAAGTATATGCTCCTAAGGCAGGCGTATTACTTCAATACGCACGTCAGCGAGATCATCAAAAACGACGAGCTCAAAAAGCATCCCGCCGCGGATTACATCTACGGCAAGATCCCCGATGAAGCGAAAGCCGTGCAAATGCGGATCGTCACCGATCCCATCTACCGTTCCCCCATCACGACGGGGCTCTACCTCGTGCCCGGGGAAGTCGCCACGGTGAAGATCAAGGGTCTGAAAGCGGGCGAGACGGTCACCCTCTACACCCATCATCAGGATACGCTCGGCTATTTGGGTTACAACGCCGAGGGCAAGGGCTTCGGCAAGATGGAAGACTACCTCGCCTATTGGGACGAAAAGATCGTAAACGAGGCGAAGCACGCCGAAGAGACCCATACCAAGCCCGACTTCGACCGGTTTAGTTACGGTCTCCACGGTCAATGGGTATGGCAGAACCAAAAGGTCCCCTGCATGGGTACGACCTTCAATATCGTCGGCACGGGCGAGGAGACGGTCGTCAAGATCGGCAGTATGTACGGCGGGCCGCTGTACGTCAAACCGACGTCGGACTCGGTGGACATGGAGATCACGGGTGCGGTGCTCACGCCCCACTTCGTGCTCGGGGTGACGACGGTCGAGGAATTCGACAGACAGCTCCGCGAGGCGCCCGGGCTGATCGCGACGCTGGACGTGGAAAACGGACAGCTCATCGGCCCCGCCGAGGATATGAAAAATTGCGACGACATCGAAAAGTTGGCGTATTTCTGGCACAGCGTGTTTGCGATCGACATTTCGCTGAACGGCAGGGACTACAACTACAACATGACGATGTGCTATGATCTGCACGTGCCCGCGGGCGAAGCGGTGGCGCTCAATTCCAACTTCTGCGCACAGCCCGCCTATTGGTTCCCCGTCTGTATGAACTACGAGACGCTCACCACCAAGGGGAATTGGGGGACCTTCCACGAGCTCGGGCACGTCCAAGCCAAGACGCACGGCGTCAACTGGGGATTCTGCGACGGCGACGGCGAGGTCTGGAACAACACGCTCATCTTGCTGATCTACAGTATGCTGTGCAATATGGACAGCCGCGTGATCGGCGTGGAGCACGGGGAGTACGTCCATCCGTTCACGGCGGTGGAGCGCTCCCAAAAGATCACCCGCGTATACAAAGATAAGGCGACGGGCGAGACGCACACCATCGAAGACTACGGCGAGATCAATGAGGGCGGCGGCGCGCACTTCGACCAACTCTCCATGTACGCGACGCTCCTGCACAGTTTCGGACCCGAAAAGTTCGTGGATATGTTCTATACCTATAAGATGAATTCCGCCTACTGCCCGAATAAGCGCGCAGACTTTGTCTACCGCATCGGCATCGTGGACCGCGTCAACATCCTCGATTGGGTCAACGAGAACTACTTCGCCAACATCGAAGACAATATGTTTACCGAAGGACAGCTTGCGTTTTTGCGCAGTCTTCCCATCTTCGTCCCCGTGGCGTACCGCTGGGCGAACGGCATCGACGGGCACGAAACGGCGCGCAAATACGATGTGGACGGCAAATCCAAAACCGTCTTCGACCTCGGCGGCAACAACATCTCCTCGCCCAAGAAGGTGGAGATCCTCGCGGTCACGGGGGTGCGGAACGGGCAGATCGACTATGATCCCGACACCAAAAAAGTGACCTACACGCCGCCCATTGCCGTCACCGAATACGACAGTTTCGACATCATCGTGAAGACGGAGGGCGGCAGACGGGTGACCCTCAACGTCAATATGCGCCTCGTGTACAGGGGGATGTACGCGGAAGTTTGGGATCTCGGACCCAAAGCGGATTGGAAGGGGCAATCGCCCACCGTCGCCGCGGCGCAGGAGGCTATCAAGGATAAGCCTTTCGATTACACCCTCACGTCGCCCGCCGCGGGCGTGGAGTTCACCCATGATAACATGGAGTATCTCCACTTAAAGCTCAAATACCGCGCCCCCAAAGGCGGCGATTACCGCTTCTACATCAAAGCCGACGACTACGCCGTAGCCAAATTCTATAAGAGCGAATTGGGCGGCGAATCTTTGGGGACGATCAACGTCACGCACGACACCACGAACTTCAAACAGTACGGCAAAGTGGACGCGAATTTGAAGGCGAAGGAGACGGTGTACATCGACTGTTACCTCGTCAACTGGGGCGGAAAGGGACACATCACCGTGGGCGTCCATATGCCCGGCGCGCCCGAGGACGAGATCGTCGCGCTTCCCGCCGAGGATATTCTCAGCGCGGGCGTGAAGGACAGCGAACTGCCCATAATCGACAAATTCGAGGGTTGGCAGCCGCGCTTCGTAGACAGTATCAAAAATACCACGATCGATTATCAGACCTCCAACAGCGGCTGGCAGGTGCTTGTCGAGCCCGAAAGCGAAAAAGGGAGCGACGGCAAGAACTTGGTGGACGGCAACGAGGGCACGATCTTTCACTCCAAGTACAACGGATATAAGGCTTCCCTCCCCCATGTCTTTGTGATCGATACGCTCAAAGACCAAACCTTCAACTACTTCGAATTCGTCCGCCGCACCAACGGCAACGATAAGCTGGTGAAGTTCAGCCTCTACGCCTGCACGTCGGACGAGTACAAGTCTGCGGCAACGGACGAAAAGCCCGACGGCTGGCGGGAACTTTTCAATGGCGCAAGCTCCAACGTCAACGCCGCCCGCCAGAGGATCAGCTTCCAGCGCATGGACGTCCGCTACTTCAAGTTCGTCGTTACCGACAACAACGGCGGGCACACCGTCCTCAAAGAGATCTACGCGGGGACCGAGTCCAAGCTCAACCAGACGGTCAAACCCTCCAACTACAAGACGGGCAGTACCAACTTCGAAGAGAACTCCGCGAACGGCAAACTCACCGCAACCGCGAAGGACGCGACGTTCACGTTCAAGTTCCTCGGAAGCGGCTTCGAGCTGTACGCCGATACCGATCCCTCGTACGGGAAGGCGTCCGTCACGATAGATCAAGCGTACCGCGGCGAGATCGACCTGCGCGACAAGCCCCTCTTCAACAAACAGGTCTTCCTCAGCGGGGAGCTCGTGACGGGAGTGCACGAGGTGGTCGTCACCACGCTCGACGAAAATCCCTTCAACATCAGCTTTATCAACGTACAGTACGGCACGCCCGTCGCGGCGGCGGAATATCCCGCCATGAAAAACGACCGCGGCGAAGAGGACTATGGCAACACCGCGGTGGAGCGCAGTTTCACCCGCGAATGGAAGACGTTCGTCAAGGACTACAAGACGCTCACGAGCATCAAGTTCCTGCAAAATGCGCCGTCCGACTATACGGATACCTATGTGCGCATCGATACCTATATCCGCCTCTACCGCGACAAAAATCGGATCGCCTTTGTGTACCCCGGCAAGATCTTGGCGCCCGCCGAGTGCGGATCGCTGTTCGCGGGCTGTGAAAAGCTCACGGAGCTCGTCTTCGAGAACTTCGATACGACCTACATCCGCGGCGTCACGAGTATGTTCTACGGCTGCGGATCGCTCGAACATCTCGACGTCTCCGCGTTCAAGACCGAGAACGTGCTCAGTTTCAGCAAGATGTTCGGGAATTGCACGAGCTTGGAGACCGTAGACCTCGGCAACTTCGAGCTGGACGGCAACGCAAGCCTCTACCGGATGTTCGACAACTGCACAGGCCTTGCGACCATTAAGCTCCCCGAAACGGTCGAAGAGGTCAAGACCCGCGCCGCGACGGCGACCACGACCGCCGCCGATCGGCTGACCTGCGAACTGCCCTATGTCTATCGGGACGAGAACACGGGCAAATACGTCACCGAATTGGTCCTCGACGGGAACATGGCGGGGCATACGCTCACCCTGCACACGTCGCACTCGTTCGCGCACGTCCACACGCAAGTCGAGCCCTCCTGCGAAAATACGGGCACCATCGCCTACAAGACCTGCTCGACCTGCCGCTGTAACTTCGACGAAAAGACAGGTATGACCCTGCTCAAAGACGGCGACCTCGTCATCCCCGCGCTCGGGCACTCTTTCACCTATGAATTGCCGCCGCTGGACGGCTATCCGACCTGCACGAAGCCCGGCATCGAATGCAGACATTATTGCAAAATTTGCAATATAGACTGCCCCGACGACGGCGGAAAAGTGGCGATGCCCGCGATCGGCCACTCCTATATGCTGGATCCCGCCAAGGGGAACGGCAAGGGCTATACCGTCGAGTTCCGCAGGGTCGAAGTCATCGAAAAGACGGAAATGATCGACGAGAACGGGGAAAGCTACTATACGCAGGAGGAAGTCGTCGTAAAAGGCATCGCAAAGGTGACCTTCTATCTCATTTGCCAAGGGATCGCCGATTGGGACACTTGGGAAGTGTGCAACCACACGACGGAAGTCGTCTTCGAGTTCGAATGCGACACGCATACGGACCCCACCTGCACGGACGCCGAGACCTTCTTCTTTGACTTCTCCGTCGACGAAGATATGGTCGTTCAAGCGATGGCCGAGCAAGACGAGGAAGACGACATCGAGGACGGCCTCTACGCGAACGGCTTTTCTGCCGTCACGGTAAGCGAAGTAGTCGAAGGCAACGAGGCCGAGGGAGGCGCAGAGGCCTTGGGGCATACCTACGAAAAGGTCGAAGCCGTCCCCGCGACCTGTCTCGCCCACGGCAGTACCGCAGGATTGATGTGCACCGTCTGCGGCCATACCGAAGGCGTCACGTCTACGGCTCCCGTCGGACATGATATGAAGTATCAGCCCGGAGTCTCCCCCACCTGCACGGAAGCGGGTCACGCGGCGGGCGACGTCTGCACGCGTTGCGGCGCGCTGGGAGAGGGCGTAACGCGCCTCGAACCCCTCGATCACGACTTCTCCGTCGAGATCGCCGCCGAAGCCCCTACCTGCACCAAAGTCGGGCATACCGCGGGCAAAAAGTGCTCCCGTTGCGAAGCCGTCGAGGGCTGTGAGCTGATCGACGATCTCGGCCACGAGGAAGAGGTCATGCCCGGGAAAGATCCCACCAAGACGGAGAGCGGGCTCACCGAAGGTCTGCGCTGCCATCGTTGCGGCGAGATCTTGAAAGAACAGGAAGAGATCCCCGCGCTCGGCGGGAAGAGCGGCGTCGGGCTGTGGATCGGCGTGGGCGTAGCGGGCGTCGCGGCGGTCTGCGTCTGCATCGGCATTGCCGTCGCCTGCACGAAGAAGAAGCGCAAGAGTTGATTTTTCCACCCCTATACGGGGAAACAGCGTACGTATGCGGGGCGTTCCCGCAACAGGAGAAACCGAATGAAACAACACACCCGAAAGGGCGGGAGAAGCCGAAAATGGGGCAAGATCGCCGATTGCTTCCTGCGCGCGCTCTATGATTTCTATGTACAGGCGTGAGCGCAAAGGCAAGCGGCAAATCGCCGCGCGATCGAGCTTCTCATTCGAAATATGACGACATCGAAGCATGACGACGCCCTCCCATTCGGGAGGGCGCTTCGGTTTGGATCCGTAAAAGTTTTGGGGCGCAAACAGGTCCCCTCTCGGGCGATCGTCACCCCATTGGGCAGAGAATTACTTCCCGCCCGCGGACGTTGTCAGTCCCCCATTTGCGGCATGGCGTTCTTTTTCGCCTTCTTAAAGTATACGATGGTCAGCGCCGCCGTTACCGTCATCGCGGCGAGATCGGCGATCGGCGCGGAGATCAGAATGCCGTCGATCCCCCAAAAGAGCGGCAGAATGCAGATGCAGGGCACAAAACATACGATATCGCGAATGAGGGAGGTCAGCACGGCGAACACGGGCTTCCCGACCGCCTGAAAGAAGATCGACGACATCTTGATCGTGCAGGTAAACGTGACGAGCGCAAGGAAGATGCGGAAGGTCTTTTGCGCAAAATCCCAATAATCGTCGGGATTTTGAATGTTGGTGGGCTTGCCGAACAGCCCCACGACGGCGTTCGGCGCAAGTTCGAAGAGTAAAGTCGAACCGATCCCAACCGCAAGCGTGCAAAAGAGGATGTAGCGGTAAAGTCTCCGAACACGGTCACTCTTGCCCGCCCCCACGTTGTAGCCGATAATGGGCTGACAGCCGAGGACGATCCCCACGACGATGTTGATCACGACTGTAAACACCTTGCTCTCGATCCCGATCACGGCGATCGGGATATCCGCCCCGTAGCGGGACATCGAGCCGTATTTTGCGAGCATGATATTGCATACGAGGGCGATGATGACGATCGTCATCTGCGTGATAAACGAGGAGAGACCGAGCTTGACGGCTTCCCCGAACGTCTTGAAGGACGGGAGAAAGCTCTTGCGTTTCAGGCGGAACGTCTTCGTGCGGAACAAATAGCCGACGCTGATCGAAAGGGAGACGGCTTGCCCGATCACGGTCGCCCACGCCGCGCCCGCCATGCCCCAATGACACGCAAAGATGAATACGGGGTCGAGAACGATATTGACGATTGCCCCCGTGAGCATGGAGAACATCGACCAATTCGGACTGCCGTCTGCACGGATCACGGCGTTGATCATGTTCATCAGCATATACACGGGGAAAAATCCGAGGATGATGTTGAAGTATTCGATCGCGTATCCGATGCTGTTTTCCGACGCGCCGAAGAGGGTCAGAAGCGGCGTTTTAAGGGGATAAAACAGGGCGAGTAAGGTCACACTGACCGCAAACGTGACCACCATGCCCGTACCCACGCATCGATGTACGTTTTCCGTATCCCCGCAGCCTTGGTGAAGATTCATGTATGCCGCCGACCCGTCGCCGATCCACCAAGCGAACGCCTGTGCGATAATAAAGATGGGAAATACGACGCCCGTCGCGGCGTTCCCGAGCGTGGAGAGCTCGCTGTTTCCGACGAATATTTGGTCAACAATGTTGTACAACGCGCTCACGAGCAGGGAAAGAATGCACGGAACGCAAAATTTCAGCATGAGTTTGGGGATCTTCGCGGTCCCCAAAAATTCTGCTTGTTCTCGCTTCTCCATAAAGACCTCCGAAAGAAAATTTTGCCGTCTTTGTCGGAGCCAAGAGCGCGTGAACACTGCGAAGGACAGAAAAAAAGTGCATAGAACTGTCGAAATTCTACGCACTTTCTGCTGCCCGACCCTGTTATTTTAGCAGAACGGAGACGGTTTGTCAAGCAAAAATCCGCCCGCAACCCCCGCACTTTTTTCATCACCCTCGGACATGGTATGCATCGATCATTGCCGAATGCGGCAAAACACGGGAACAATCCTATTTGTTCACTTTGTGTATAGTTCGGCGCAACCATGCCCAAGAGGATAATCCAATTTATTCACTTTATAAATTGTTCATATTGCGAAAAGTGTTGGGGGGTCCACGCCGTTTATTTTGTGAATCGTTCATATTGCGAAGTTTATTTATGCCACGCCGTTTATTTTGTGAAACGTTCATCCCGCACCGCATAAGGGATCGCGAATGTTTCCTTTCGAATCGTTGTACGACAAAGCGCAAGATGTTTTATACTGTTTACTTTGTGAATTGTTTACGTCGCGGAACGTAAGATCAGATCAATCCGTTTACTTTGTAAATCGGTTGTGCCGTGAAACGCTGAATGTTTTATACTGTTTACTTTGTAAAACGATTGTTATGGCAAGACATGAAACGTTAGACCGTTTATTTTATGAACAATCTGTTTGGATCCAAGGCGGCACTTGTGCAGAACTCCTTCGCCCCCTACGGGGCTCGCGCCGCATTCCTCTACTGCCCGCAAGTCACATAAAAACGCTCACTCGCATAGTTGACTGCCAGTCACGCATTTGTTACTTGCTATCCGTGAACGGCTCCCTCGGGTCAAAGATGCATATTTGGTCTGCTTCTTTGTCCTGTTCCAGTTGATTTGCAATATACTCTTTGATTGTGGTGGTGTTCTTCTTCACCGTGTCAACGTAGTATCCCTGCACTATAGTTCGCGGTTTTCGTTCGTCAGCCACTTTGACGCTTCCTTGTCCCGCCGTGACTTTTCGTCTGCGATCCTGTCAAAGAGGACTTCGCGTTCCTGTTCGTCCGCCGTCCGTATCGCCATATACAGACGGTTTTATATTCGCCTGCTTCTATTTCAAAATTTAAAAACTTAATAAGCTTTATTCATACGGATTTTTATAAACCTGTGAAAAATTTTTATAATAATTTGGTTGGTGCTTACAAAAGAACGATGGGCCCTCCTGTTTCATTCAACTTAATAATCCTTTGATATAACACGGTTTTGTTTTCCGTTAAGTCGCCATCCATGTGATAGTGTCCAAAATACCAATGCCCGTAGCGGACTGTATCTTCAAAAAGCGACAGCATACGGTTTTCGGGGAATGTCTCCTTTTTGACGCCCCGCTCGCGAAGCGGCGGATACCAGAGTGCCTTTTCATCGCAGGAATGTGTGACGATATAATCCACCGTATTGTTATACCGCTTAAGATTGGCAATGCCCTCGTCGAGTTCTTCATAGGTGGGTAATTCCTGGGCCCACCAGCTTATCCCCTCTATGCGCAAATACTTGTCGATGCTGGTCGCGCCTCCGAATGTGAAAAAGGTTTTCCCCTCGATCTCAAATACCTGCCCGCGCATCAGGTGAATGATGTCCGGGCTGATTTTATGCACCTTCCCTCCGTTCCAGATTTCCACAGGATAGGCATTGAGCATGTCAAAGTTCTCATGATTGCCGTCCACGAACAGCGTAGTAAACGGCAAACGGGCATACATGGAGAGCGTCGTCTCCAAACCCCGCTCGCTCCATACGCCACCGAAATCCCCGGCGATGATGACATAGTCCTTCTTCGTAAGCTCTGGATGCGCATCTGCGAAATACAGTAGCTTCACAAAATCGTGCTGTCCATGTGTATCACCCGTGATATAGATCATACCGTTTCCGTCCTTTTGGATAGATAGAGACAGTTCGTCTCAAATCCGAATTTTTCATAGAGCCGTCTTGCGTTCGTATTGGGTGCAAACACTTCGAGTTGCGTGTAGGCGCATCCCCGATCCGCAAAGTATTTCTCGGCAACGGCGAGAAGTGCGTCTCCTATCCCCTTCCCGCGTTCCTTCTCGGTCACGACCAAATCACTGATGAAACCAATCTTCGGGCAGGAGGTGGTAATGTCCTGTTCTCCGCCGCCCTGAAAGATTTTGCAAACGACAAGACCAACTACACCCTCTGCCCCTCGCGCCAAAAGCATCTTTCCTTCGTGTTTCTCGATCTCGCCCATGAGATACGCGAAATAGTCCTCGCGATAGTTTTCTTTCAGGACGATGACACCCCTATCGTCCAAGGACGCAAGATGTGTTTGAAGTTCAACGAGCAGATCCTTAACTCGCTCCGCATGGGCTTCCTCGTATTCAACCACATCTATGCCTTGGGGGATGGTGAGGGTTCGCACTTGCTTCTGAGTATTCCTCTGCATTTCGAAAAATTCAATGAGAGCATCGTCGTTGATCGCCGGCTTCCCCACACGGATAAGCATCCAGGCGGTTTTATAATAATCCGCCCACTCAAAATTATAGTAATATAGCCTGTCGCCATTCTTCATATAAATAACGACATACGGTTCGATAAAGTCCTCTTGCCGCCGAAAGCGGATCGTCGTAAAATCTTGAACCGTGTAAGTCGTTTTGCACAAGCTTCCATCGCGCAAGACAATATGGAAATATCCATCCAAAAAGAACATTTCCCCATCTTCGCACTCATCTTCACCGACTTCTTCTAAGCAACATCCGAATGCATTTTCAATACAGATACGCAATTTCTCTGCAATTTTTCCTTTTGTCATATATTCCCTCCGGATAAATTTAATGCGCGGAGCCAAAGAGCGGCGAGCATTTTATGTCCCTCCCGTGTGGGATGGCAGTAGTCCAACGTTTCGTAGCGTTCGCCAAATGCCGCAATATCCGCCAAAATACACCCCTCGGCGGCAACAGCTTTTACGATTGCCTCATCGTAGCCTGAATCTTCTCGCATAAACCTATCGTATTCTGCCCGATTCTCCGCATTCAACCGCCCCATCGGCAAAGTCGCGCAGACGATCTTTGCGGAAGGATAATTTTTCTTGATCTTTTTAAGCATCTGACGATATGCCCCGTAAAAGCTGTTCATATCCGTAGCCCTTTCCATCCCGACCGGCACCGAGAAACCCCGATCATTGGTCCCCATATAGACCAAGATCAAATCTGGCGCGTCAGTTGTGCCGAGCGCCGAACAACGTTCATCACTGCAAGCGGAAGGGAAAAACCTTCCCGCAACCGTACTCCCCGAAATGGAAGCGTTGACGTCAAGCTCACCGCCTATCGCATCAATCACCTGCATCCACCATGTATCATTTACGTTTTCAAGTTCGTTGTCGTAAAGCCTGTCGTCCCGATAATAGATGGAATATCCATAAGGCTGATAGCCTTCATAGGTGGAGATAGAATCCCCCAAGATGGATATTTTGGGTTTGAACATTTTCATATTTTTACCTCGTGCAATCTTTTCGAATCAATTTCTTGTCTTTATTTTAGAATTGCCCTTCTTAATCATTATAGCATGAAGCTGCCTGCGATAGCAAGACGGCATCGATGCCGAATGGAAATCTCACAGATAAATTCTTTTATTGACTTCAATCATAACCGATACGATCTTTTTCTCCGCCGAGAGTGATGCCGCCGCCATCGGGACGATACTGCCGCAGTATGGATAATTGATTGCATAACTGTACCCCTTCTTGCGGATGGCGGAGAGGATTTTCTCGGTGATCGTTTCATCGTAATAATTGTTCTCTATCCCGATGCAGACATCGGGAAAAGGCGGAGTGTAAAAGTGCACCGCCATCTTATCGGAGAAGCTATGGCAATCGAGGATCAGAAGGCTCTGATCTTTTTCCAAAAGCCGCAAGAGCGTCTCGTTGAACTTTGCGTGGTAGGCATCGTAATATTTTAGAACGGCATTGCGGTATGCCTCATCGTGGACATGAAAGCGAGTGCCATCGTACAGATGAGTATACACCGCACCCTCCCCGTATTTCGCCATTGGCTCTTTCTCGTCGTCACGGTATCTCTCCACATCGCAAAAGAGCCGCGAATAGGGCGCGATGACACGTTCCCCCTCCACGCTGCAAAAGAGCTCTTCCACGCCGATATCCGCCATCTCCCGGTTGTAGCGGAAAAAATCGGTGCGGGGAATCAGAAGCCCCTCATAAAAGACAGGCGGGACCGCCAAAGAGGTGTGCGGGATATGCAATAATGTCTTCATCGCACTGTCAACCGCTATTTCTTTTTCTGCTCTTCCAGCAAATCGTAATACCGCTCGAACACATCGATCGCTGCAAGCTCATCGGTTTCGAATTTGAGGTATGGCGGTCCTTGGGCGGGTTCTTTCACATAAAAAACCATCGCTTCATCGTCGGCAACCCCGTCAATTTGCGTAATCGGCTTCAAAATGCAATAGAGTTTCCCGTTGCACGGAATGACCGCCACCTGCTTGAAAAGGATATCGTGACCATATTCATCCTCAAGACGAACGGGCTCACGGTTGTTCGCATCAAGCAACACGTCGATAATGGTTTCCATACAGCGCCTCCTTATCAATCAAGCGGTCCATATTTCTCGATGAACTGCTTCTTCGTTATGAATATCCTGCGTCCCTTCGCCCCATCAAACGGAGAGATGTATCCCATACTTTCCATCCATTCGATGATTTTCCCCGCATGGTCGTATCCAACGCAGCACCTCCGCTGCACGAGGGAAATAGATGCCTCACCTTCTTGGATCACGATCGCCAAAGCCTTAATGCAGAGCGGGTCATCCGGATACTCTTTTAAGTCTTTGTTTGAAGCATTCGAGGCGGTTTTCTTGGCGGTAGGCTCTGCCGCCCCGTCCGTAATTACAGAAACAGGTTTTCCCTTCGCTGTCTTGTTGGTTTCGCCACCTTCTTGCTTTTCCCCCATTTCAAGGAGAATCTCGCGGCTTTTCGCATAGTCATCATCCGACATCCTCGCAAACTCTTTCACGGCCCGCGCATAGATGATGATGTCGTCAATGTTTTCACCGTCTTTCACGCTTTGATAACGCTCACGCATAAGCAGAAACAGTTCGCCGCGATCCATATCGGGATCGGCAGTCAAAAGTTCTTTCGCGGCATCCCAAATTCTGCGATCTTCCTTGTCATATTCAATGCAAGTGGCGATGTCATCTTCATCAATCGTGACGATTCGCTCCATCGCGGCAAAAAGTTGCATCATACACATGATCGTATTCTCCGGGGATACGATCTTAATCCGAAGTTCGTCCCCGACAACTCCGATACCATAGCGATCTACGATAAAACCGATTCTTTCATCGATCCCCTCATCGTCTAATGACGCGCGCTTATTGAGGGAAAGAAGAGCGAATGCATCGTCCGATAGATAGACTCCATCATCGCGGACCAAAATCTTAAGACGAAGTGCCCTTCCGCAGATTTCAAGCCCTTCGGGGATGAGATAATGTTCCCCATCCGATTCGACAACGGACACACCATCGTCCAACGCTTGAGATATGGCATATACTTCGGGCGGAGTTTCATCGTCCGAATCCCCCTCTTCATCCTCGGAATCGTCGGGCGATTCCTCTTCTGCCTCGTCATCACTGTCGTCATCATCGTCATCATCGTCATCCATATCTACTATCCGTCTAAGGATTGCCCGCCTGCGCATCTCAAGATCGGCACGCCGTTTTGCCATGATATCATCCTCATTGAACTTTTCCTCGTCATCAACGTCACGCTTCATATCGTCTTCCCCGCTCTTTTTTATGACGGAATATTGGACGCCAGAATCCAAACGAAGCACGCCTTCCGCAATAAGTTTGCGGATGAGTTTTACGATGTCAAAATAGTCTGCGGAAAATTTCTTCTGAAGCTCCGGAATCGCCACTTCTTGCTGCGTCTTGATGTAGCCGAGTATTTCTTGATCGTTTGTCATGCTTCGCTCCTTAATAATCGTAAATTTCTCTGAGTCGTCTTTGCACGAAATCCTTTAGACTGAAACGGAAAGTATATTTTTTATCGAACGGATTCGCTCTCCCGACATACTGTTTCTCATCGGAAAGCGGCATATCGGTGAATTCCTTGCAGAGATAGTAGCGCTCCAGCTTGGAGAAAAGCACATACCCGCAATTTGCTTCCGTTACGATGCACTCACCGGGCGAGAAGTAGGCAAGCTTGCTCTTGGGGATCAGTTGGATCGTCTCAAACTGATAGTAGTCCAACTCTGTCCCCTTCCCATTCAGAACCGATGAGGGAGCGATCCGCGTATACTGCCCACACTCCCGCGAAAACTCTTCAAGCGTCTGAGGGTTATTTGAGCCGAAAAATATATGCATATTGAGGTTGTCCCGTATGATGGAAGCGACGGCGTCCCCATACACGCTGTTGAGCTGTGCATAAGACTGGATGATAAGAATGAAGAAGATATTGCGTCCCGCGCAAGCGGAAATCGTTGTTTCGAAGTCTTTCATGGGCGGAAAATTGCCGAACTCATCGAGGATGAAATAAAAAGGGATTTTTCGCTTCCCGTCCGGCTGATTGTTTGCGTGATCAATAAGGAGTCGGTAGGCGTCCTGAATGAACAGACTGATGACCTTAAAATGCACTTTTAGCTCATCGCGGTAGTCGATGAAGAGCGCGACGGGCTTGTCCCCCGTGAGGATATTCATGTCGAAAGAGTTACAGCTGGTGGCGAGGCGCATCGCGCATTCGCGGAAGATAGACATCTGCGAGCCGAATACGCTTGTGATACATTGGCGGGTGGTTTGGGCGTGTTCGGGAATCGTCGCCTTTTCAATTTGATAGGCGCGGGATGTCTTGGGGCGGTTGGTGAAATATCCTCCATCAAAATCATGCTCGGACTTATTCAGCGTTCCCATGAGCGTAATGATCGTTGCAAAAGAATAGGTCTCTTCCGTAATTTGCGTTCTTCCCGAATCGCCCAAAAGCTCAGGGCGGCTGTCCTCTAACATCGCCCAAAGATACGCCTTCAAAAGCTCGCGACCGCAGTCTTCCCAATACGGATCGTTGGTCTTCTTTGTGGGTGCGATCATGGTAGCGAGGTCGTCGATATCGTTGCCCACCTCCTCCATCATGAGACTTTCCCATTGTTCGATCTCCTCATCCAGCTCGGCTTGGCTTTCATATATTTTCCCATGGAGCCGATTGCGAGGACCGTTTTCCGTATCCACAAGCTCGATCTCGTTGTAGATGTTGAAAATCGAATGGTATTTCCGATAGATCGGCGTCAACGGATTCCAACACTCGGAATGTTTATAGTCACGGAAATTGAGGACGAGGATCTCATAGCCCTCCGCGCGGAGCGTTGAGGCGGTGTGGCGGTAAATCTCCCCCTTGGGATCGGAGATGATCATGCTCTTCTTGTTCCTCACCCGCGCAAAAGATAGCACGGTCGGAATAACATAAGAAGTTGTTTTGCCAAGCCGCGTTGCCGCAATCACGCCGACATGATTCTCCTTCTCCGAATAGGTTTGAAGAAGCCGTCCTCCCACAGAACGGCATACTTTCAGTACGCCCGTTACTTCATGTTCGGGAAGTTCGTCATACCAAAAGCTGTTGGAAAACGATTCACCGAGTTCGTTGTAGTGATAATATCGGGTATTTTCGTACCCATCCAAAAGTTCACTCGTGGTCGTCATGAATACTCCCTCCGAAACCATATGCCTTTTTCTTTGACCCAACACTACCGATAAAGGAACACAATAGCGATTCCGTAAGAAGAAGTTTTTCTGTCCGATGCTCGCGCACAGCAGAGTCGATTGCCCTATCGATCTCATCCATGTCGTAAATGGAAAGTTTCTCGAAAAGTCCTTCCTGTATCTTAAGCTCTTTCACGCCATAGAGGTTCCCTTTGCCCTGCACGGTTCTTTCCGTAAAAATCCGCTTTTCCTTCGCTGTAAGCTCTGCGATTCGGACCATGTCGCAATAAGGTTTCAGCTTCTTGGCGTTCTCTCTGTCGCAGAAGCAGACGGGGAGCACGGAAGAAAGATCGAGCGCCACACTCGGATGGTTCAGTCGATATTTCCCGCGCTTGCTACTCTGTAAGAAATTCTTTGCCATATCAAATGCCCTTTCGGTGATTTCCCCGCGAAATGTAAGCAGATACAGGTTAAATGCGTCCTCATCGCAACCACGCACAAAAATATTGTTCTTTGTGGGTTCAAAGTCGTAATCCACGAGGTCGCCAATTTCGATCCGCTCCACATGAGACGTCTCAAAGCATCGGGGAAGTAATGTAGCATAATAGTCAAGCATAAACTTGCTATCCGATACGAAGCAGAGCGGACGGTATGTTGCCATGCCCCTCAAATCGATATTTCCGAGCGCACAAAGGACCTTGCTACTCTCTTCAGGGTGGTCGGGGCGGACTCCGTCAAGCGCCTTTGCATGGAATTCAGCCGTACCATGTCTGAGTTTGAGAGGCAACGAACTCGCTTCAGCAAACAATTCCTTGTTCGGCGTAAGAAGGAGCGTTTCCTTGTCATGCTCGCCGAGGATCTCCGAATAGACGAGACGCGCATAGGACTTGTTGTAAACGTCCCGCTTGATGATCCCCTGCCGAAACGCTTTTTCAAGGAGCCGATACTCCCCATGCTCCCCCTTCGTATAGGAGCCGTACTTCTCCAATGCTCTTTCGAACACTTCGGCGTGTCCGATGCGGACAAGGCAACCTTGCAGGCATTCAAGATATTTTCCCCGATTTTCCGGATCGTAATGAAGCGCCGCGAGCAAGCCCTCTTCGCAGTTCCATTCCGCCGCGCTGAGAATTTTCTTGCATCCGTTCCCCTCGTCCTTATGAAAGACAATTCCCTCCGATTGCAAGATGCCGAGCGTATTGAGCGCAAGGACAAGCCCATCCTCTGCAGCAATCGTTAGATTTTCACAGGCCACCGAGCGCACATCCTTTGCGTTGACCATGAGTTGAAAATTAAGTGCCAGCGTGAAAGCGGTTCCCTTCAGGTAGATGATTTCATCGATTTCGGTATCTGCGGCAGCCGAACGCGCATTCATGGCGAGGTATTGTTTCATGCGGAGATACTGGTGATATTCGTGCTCGCTCTGAACCCGCAAGACCTCTTGCGCCTGCGACAGCGCAAAGAGCCGCTCTGCCTCTTCCTGCGGCAAAAGGAAGATTTTGGCATAGGTGAAAAAGAGCGGACGCTTATCGTCATAGAACCGCCCGACAGTGTTTTCCGCGATAAAGTAGTTTTTGAGCATGATTTCGGTCAGATGGTCAAACATGACTATTTCCCCCTTTTGCTTTGTTCCCGCTCGGAATCACATGGTCGATGAGTCCGTATGCCTTTGCGTCGGCGGCGCTCATGATGGTGTCGCGGTCGGTATCCTTCTGAATTTTCCGAGCGGGTTGATCCGTATTCTCGGCCATGATTTTGTTGAGCCTTGTTCGGATGCGTTCGATATGATTGGCGGCGATGATGATATCCGATGCTTGTCCGCTTGCCCCGCCGAGGGGCTGATGGATAAGGATCTCGCAGTGCTCCGTAGCCCTGCGCATCCCCCGTGTCCCCGATGAGAGCAGGAATGCCGCCATACTCGCACACATCCCCAACCCCACCGTCGCAATCTTTGCGTCGATGTAGTTCATTGTATCATAGATAGCAAGCCCGTCCGAGACGCTCCCTCCGGGGCTATCGATCTGAATGGTGATGATGCGCTCTTCCATCGGCACTTCATCTGTGCGGAATTTGTCGTCAAGATATTGGAGCTGGCTGATAACGCGCTCCGCCGTCTCTGCCGTGATCGGCTCGAAGATGTTGATGGTATTCCGCTTTAGGCTGTATTGCCACGAAAATTCTTCCTTCGTTTCCGTCATTTTCTCCTCCTCGTATCAATTATATCTTACTGCTAAATAAAAAAGGTGTCTTGGCAATCAACATTTGCCAAGACACCCATAAATCTTACCGATCCAAATCAACCCTGGTCCAGAGAAACACTTACCGCCCGCATATGTTCTCCGAGAAGCGGAAGCCCGTAGGCGTAGAGACAGCTATTGACTTCGTGGATATCATAGATCTCCTCCCTAAGAAAAAACGTGACTATGCGGTCTAGCAATTCAACCGCGCCCAAATGATATCCGGCGGAATGGAAAAGATCTTGCGCTTCTTCCAGCCTGGATCTCAAGCCAATGACAAGTGCCGCAACGGTGGGTTTCGAGGGCAGATAGTCGACATGAGAAGGGCTCGTCACCTTCGAGTATACTGATCTCGAAACGCCCGCTCTTTTGTATACGAGAGAGGCCTTGTCGTTGTATCGGGTTTTCACGATATCATTGATCCGTTCGCGGAAGGGCATTTCTGCGGGATGCTCTTGTAAATACCTATCGACTTTCGCGAAGGAAAACCCGCTCAACTGCAACACTAACTCCTTGACAATGACAGGATTTATCAATGCTTCCTCGACACGCGCCAAGATCCCGTCTCTGTTACGCAAATCGCATTCGAGACAGACATCAAGTTTGGGATCACCCTCCGTTTGCCGCCATTCGCACAATGCATCAAGAATGGCGTTCGCATAGTAATCGCACGGCTCGTTCTGCGACGCAAAGGATCCGACATCGATGGATACAGCCTTCTCCCCGCCGTTATACGCTTGCTCAAGTGCACCCGATAGACCGCATTTAAGCGTATTTTCATATTCGTTTGCTTCGGGATCCGAGGTTCCGACGAGGATATCCCCATGATGTGAAAAACCATATTCTCCAGCCTTCATGGAATCCCCAAAACGCAGGATTCGATTTGGCTGAGATAAGTTCCTTCTGTTTCGCAATGTAATTTTCATTATTTTGTTTGCCTCCCGTTAAAAATTATCATAACATTTATAATTCGTCAATTATTGCAAGCGAAATGTTGTTCTTTATTACACACAAAACGCCCTTCGGCATACGCCAAAGGGCTGTTTTCATATACCTTCATTCCGCCTTTTTAAGGTATTGTATCGCCTGCTCCGTGAGCGAGCGGCCACGGCCCGTAATGGATACAAATTTGATTTTCACGAGATAGGGTTCATATTCAGAAAGATACTTCTTTGGGTCGAGACCAACGCGGGCGGAGAGCGTTTCCGCACCAATCACGCCGCCCGCCTCCTCGCCGATCACGCGCAAAATTTCAAGGTCCTTTTTTTCCAAGCCGATGGGATCAATCCCCCGCTCTTCAAAGAACCGCTGTGCAACGGCAAGATCGATATGGGTAGAGACGCGACGGCCGTTATCGTCGTAAAGTTCGCGGCTGAGCCCTTCCACAAAAGAATTAACGTAGCGAATGGAACCACGGCTACGCGGAATGCAGGTGGCGATTGCCTCTTCCGTAATCGTGAGTCCCTTTGCGGCAATCTTTGTTCTGTAAATTTGCGATAACTCCTCCGCCGTGTAGTCCACCATCTGGAATTTCAAACGCAAGCAACGATCCTTTATCGTATTGAGTACCTTATCGTCATCCGTTGTCGCGGCGATAAATGTAAATTCTTCAATGGGGATGCGCTTCACGTTCCCGTTAATATCCGGCGGAGAGACATAAACTCTGCTTTCAAGCAAAGTGAGAAGACTCGACTGCAATTCATCTGTCAACATATGTACTTCATCAAAAGCAATTACGACGGGTTCGTTCTCACGTGCGACCCGCATGAGGAAATTCTGCAGCGCTTTCAAAGACTGTTGGCTGTTTCGATACTGCGAGCAGTCCATCCATTCAAAACGTACGCCGAGCGACTTTGCAATGAGCCGCATGAGCGTGGACTTGCCAAGCCCCGGATTGCCAAAAAGTAAAATATTATCGAGATGCCGTTTTCCCTCCGCTTTTGCGATGGCAATTTCCTTGAGAAGGACTTTCACGATATGTTGCTGTCCGATAAAATTTTCCAGAGCGTCAGGCTCATATGCGGGTTTGGCCACCGTTTCGCCGCCTTCATAAGGCAACGGTTCGCCAGATAGTTCACTGCCGGTCTCCTCTCCCTTATCTTCGGATGGGTCGCCGACCGATCTGCCCGGGGTCTTTTCCTCGGGCCCCGTGTCTTCTCGTGCGGGAACTTCCATCGCGGGAGCAGACGCAGGTTCGCCCGTCTCGGAAGGAAAAATACCAATAATGTCAATTTCACTTTCCTTGGGGTCGGTAGGAACTTTCGCGCCACCAATAAGATCCCCAAAAGTCGGTAGGGACGCATCATCGGAAAGGCCAAAGAACTTTCTGATACGCAAATCGGAAAGTCCGTGCGTCCGCACGATCTCGATATACCCACCGAAGATATCCTGCCAACGTTTGAGCTTTGCTTTGATAACGATAGGATCTCCGTTTCCCTTGCGGTATTGTTCTGCAAAAATCAAATAGAGATCCCGAAGACCGTCGATCACGCCCTGTTTGTTTCCCGCCCTCGCGGCAAGAAGCGCCGCCCTGTATTTCTCACGAAATAGATCCTTGAATTCCATATCATCTCTCCTTTTTGCTTGTACATTAAGATTGCCCTTTGTATCCCCATATTACGGGACGGCCGTTGGGATTCCAATCCTCGTCCCATCCGCCAGGTTTTTCCGCCGTCTCGCAGTAAATTGTAAGTGAACTGCAACCGAAAAACACATCACTGCCGATGGAGGTCACGCCCTGAGGGATCACAATGCTTTTAAGCGAGCTACATCTATAGAACACCATATATTCAATCGAGGTCAATTTTCCGTTGTCCTCAAATGTCACGCTTTTAAGGGAACCACAGCCTACGAAAGCGCAACTCCCTATCGTAGCCACGGTCTCGGGAATCTTAATAGATCTTAATGAATCGTTTTCCCAAAACGCATGATCATAAATCTTATAAGGCTTTCCGCTCGGGCTTAGATCGGGAAAGACAAGCGTCGTTTCATGTCCATTATAGCCGAGAAGATAAATCTCTTTTCCGTCTTCATAAAAGATATATCCGTCGTCTGTCGTCATCTGCTTACTTGTTTCATCGGTCATGTATACTCGCTTTGCGTAGTTTGCTACATTGCCGTAATTGGAGGTTCCTTTTGTAATCGGAAGATCGGAATAATTCCAAACCTCCACAAGTTTATAGCACCAATTAAACGCATCCTTCCCAATCAAAGTCACGCCTTTGGGAATCGTTATACTTGTAAGCGAATAGCAACTCGAGAATGCTTCCTCCCCAATCGAAGTTAATTGGCTGTCCCCTTCAAATGTTACGCTCCCAAGTGAACTACAACCCGAGAACGCCCCCTCTCCGATCGATATCACGCTTGATGCAATGGTAATATGTCTTAGATCGGGGCATCCCTCTCCCGTTGATTCTATTCCAGTGACAGTCTTCCCATTGCATTCGCTTGGAATAATGATAGCTTCCTCGTTATGATCTTCCATTAGAAACGTCAATGTTCCATCTTTATTGATCATATAATGATGTTGCCCTACGGTCAACACATCCCCATATATTCGATACCGACCAAAAGCAATAGCTCCCCCCAACAAGCACACGGCAAACAAACTCATCGCTACAAGGTTGGCGATAAAATATAGTGGCCTCGTCTTCAACTCAGAGTCAACATACATAGTATACATGAAGCAGACGACCCCAACGCCAACCATACTTATTGCGAACAACCAAACAATATGATCCTTGATACCATAGCAAACGCCAGAAGCCCCCTCCAAAAGCACACCATACATAACGAGGTCTGTTATTATGTTTATGCCTGGTGACCTTATTCTACTGCTCCATGTACCATTTGATGTGATTAGCCGATATAGGATAAAGGCAAGGCAAGCTATTGAGAATAAAACCGTGAAGACCCAACCCCATATGCTATCAAACTCTAAAAACGAATATCCGTTCCAATATAAAACGGTAACGCCTATGGAGCTGACGCATACAAGTGCTGTCAAAATCCACCAAACAATTTTATTCGGTAGAATTGCGAAAATACCGGAGCCTGTTTCTTCGCCGCCGATTTTTTCAGGGAGGGCTTCCCCCCATTTCTTTAATGCTTCTTGGGCTTTTACATCTCCATGTTCTGCGGCTTTTCGATACCATTTCGCTGCTTTATTTCGACTTTCCTCAACACCACGCCCGGATTCATATGCTTTTCCAAGAACATATTGCGCAGAGGTAACGCCCTGTTTTGCGGCGACCTTATAATATTTTACCGCCTTCTTGTCACTCTGAGGCAATCCAGAGCCTTCCTCGTAACATTCGCCAAGGTTATAAAATGCGAGCGTATTTCCATGGTCGGCAGATTTTCTCCACAATTTAATTGCTTCTGCTTCATTTTCTGTAACACCGCGTCCTTCGAAATAACAAACGGCAAGGCCGTTTTGCGCTGATGCATCTCCTTTCTGCGCCGCTTTAGAGTACCATTTTACCGCTTCAGCCTCATTTTTTTCCACTCCCGAACCCCAAAAATAGCAAGTTCCAAGCAATGAATAAGCATCCACATAACCCAATTCCGCCGCACGAGAATACCATTTTACCGCTTCTGTATAATCTTTTTTGCCCACCGCATAGCACATTCCCAACTCGAAATAATCTCTTGCGGCACATCTTCTTGCCCGTTTCCCACTCCTCGCCCGCTCTTCATGTTTCTCGACCTTCACCTTATATTTCTTAAACCGCTTTAGGCTCTGTGCCACGCCAAGCATTTGTTCCCATGATTCCTCGGAAGCATTTAGATCCGCCGAAGGCGTAGTTTTGCCTTTCGCGTCTTCACCAATCGGTTTTCGGTCGGAGAAACCGATTAACATAGAAATTATTTTTTCCGTATACTCTTGTGTTTTTTTCGCAGTTTCCTTAATGGGTTCTAAAGATTTGTTAAGAATGGAGTCAATTTCGTCGATCTTAGCGATTTCATTATACGACATCCGCTGATCGGGACAGTTTTTAACGTACGGAAATACTTTGTTTATGATCTTATCCAGGTCTTCTTCAGACAATTTACTATTGTTTTGCCTGAGAAATTCCTTAAAATCCCCTGGCTTCCCGCTACGGTCAATGTAAATTAATTGAACATTGGTCGTCTGTTTGATCTCGCCATGGTTGATCGCCACGGCAATCCCGCCGTAATTATCGCCTTGGCTTATCGTTGTGGAATGATTATCGATATGTGTATTGCTCGTGTTGGCGTCCATTTATTATCTCCTCTGCGAGTAAAAGATCAATATTGATTGTTTTGCGTGATTGGCCCATCACTGATTCCGACTTGAATGCTCCTGTCGTTGTTGGGTCCTTGTGTAATATGAGTTGAATGGTCATCCTTGGAAATATTGATCTTCACGATCGTCTTTTCCGTCGCCTCTAATACGGTTGCTTCATCTTTTGCTCTCGTCGCCTCTTCAAGCTGAAAACTCTTTTTCTTGTTGTGATCGGAAATCTGTTCGTAGATAAAGAACAGACCTGCGAGAATGAAGTCCGCCGCACCGATCACAGTAGATATCGTTTCTGCAAGTTTTTGTTTTAAGACGCCTACCGAACCGAGCACGGTAAACACAAGTGCCGCCATGATCAAAATAAGCACAAGCGGGATCATGATACAGCTAAAGATCTTCTCGCCTCTGTTGATTTTTTGCACATCATTCAAACACATCATGAGACTGCGGCGGCCGGCATATATCTGGCACTGTGCGAACAGATTTATCAACCAGTCGCGAAGTTTTTCTATGCCTGTCTCTTTGATGAATCGGTCAAAGCGGTCTTGAGTTTTGAGAACGCTGAGCGTATCGCCCAAAAGCGGGATCTCTTCATCTTCACCGCAACAGGACAAAACATCACGCATACGGTCAACGTATACAAAAAGCGGACTCTTTTTGGAATCATATTGTAAAGTGCTGAATGTCAAAATGTTAAACAGTGCTTTCTTCTTCATTTGTGGTTTTTCCTCTCTGTGGGTTCATTATCCTTTATTATAATTCGATATCGTTACACTTGCACCATTTGTCGAGAAGTTCCTTGACGGTATCCATCGGGGTGGCATTTGCAATCCCATCGGCGGTTTCCGCATTGATCTTTACCGTCTTGGATTTATTGACTCCGATGCACTCACCCTGCCGGTTAAATACAGGCGCACCCGAATCACCCGGGTTAGAAGGCGCAGTATGAACCAAATTGCCGTCGCTGTCTTTTGTATATCGGACTTCACCGGAAAATGGCGCAAGCCCCATACCAAATCCGTTTCCTATTAAAATACAATCCGCTCCCTGTTGTAACGACGAATAATCGGCAATGCTCTTAATACTCGCAAATTTGCCGACTTCTTCAGGATCGAATCTACAAAGCGCGATGTCAGTTTTTCGGTCGGAGAATAGCACTTCAAGCCGATATCGCTTCTGCCCGCTATAAAGTTTCATGGAAATTTTGGGATAGTAGACCTCATTTGTTTTGTCGTAAACAACGTGATCGTTGGTAAGAAGATACCCTTTCCCCGAAATGATGAATCCCGTACCACTTGCGAGTTTCCCATTGCCGGTCACGTAAATTTCCGCAACCGAGAATTTGTTCTTCTCAAACACCTCCGCACATAAGCCTTGCGTGTTTTTCGTCTCTTCAATGAGACCCGAATAATCGATATCGTCATCACGCGGAATTTCCGCGGACGGCATTTGCGCCCGCGGAGACTCCGAGGCGGGAGCAATACTCGGCGGCGCCGGCTTCGGGACAGATACGGGCGGCGTTTTCAGGTGAGGATTTGACTTTTTTACAGGAAGGCCGAAACTTTCGAGTACAAAGTCTGTAATCCCCCTTGCATATAGTTCACGAGAAACAGCGATCCAATGATCCATAAAGGCCGCCAACTTCGCTTTTTTGAGTATTGTGGATGCATTACCGTAACTTTCGAGTGCGCCATCAAGCAACTGTAAAACATACGAACGTGCCACACGCGCTTGTCCCAAGCGTACGCACTCCCTGGCATTACAAAACAACGCAGAAATTTGATTCTTCTTCAATATCATTGATTTAATTTCCGTTTCTTAATAAGTTCAAGAAGAGCTTCATAGGAAATGCCGCGGGTGTATGCCTCAAAGTGAAGCAACATCTCCGGCGTCACACCATTAATATATTTTTCGATGACTTCATTGCAGTCATTCATCGTGATGCGCTCGCCGAGAGGGCGTCCTATCTCCTTGGAAAGAACGTTTTCGACCTCTCGCCTAAGCGGACGATTGGCAATCTGCTTCATGACAGCCTTGATGTCTGCTCCGGAATACCCCTTAAGTTTTGCCGCCACAACATCCGCAGTGACATTCTGGTCGTGAGGTACCTTTTCAAGATGCAACGAGACAAACTTTTTAACCGCCTCCTCATCCGGTAGCGGAACATAAATTTGCGTCTCAAATCTGCCGCCGCGCTTCAACGCAGGATCGAGTTTCCACGGAAGATTTGTCGCCGCAACAATGATGCGGAGTTGCCCCTCGCGCTTCGTTTTCATAAACCCATCCATACAGGTTAGAAGTGTCGTCAAAATTGACTTTGTATGGCGGCTATCTTCAGAATCGCGATCAGCGCAAATGCTATCGATCTCGTCAAAGAAAATGATACAACGGCTGAGTTCGGCTGCTTGCGCGAAAATATCGCGAATGTTTTTCTCCGCAACGCCAACAATACTTGCAAGCACTTCACTCGTCTGCACGACAGCAATTTTGCAATTGAGAGCGCCGGCAAGGCACTTGACGATGTGCGTTTTACCCGTTCCTGGAGGGCCGTAAAGAAGGATTTGTGCGCCGAGTTGTTCACCCCGAAATTTGCGATATATTTCGCGAAATTCGGAACGTAGCGGAGCAACGATGTCCACCATAAAGGCGTTCTTCACCTCTTGCGCCCCAATGATATCCTTGAATCCAAGGTTTGGCACTTCGTCCGAAAACCATTGTTGTGGCGCATAATACGGATCTGCTCCGTCAGTCGCCGCCCCCGCAGAAGCGGGCGCGGCGACTGTCCGTGCGAGTTTCGCAAGATAAGATACAACCGTTAGGCACTGCTTACGGTAGGTTTCCTTGAGACCTGCCCCCACGTTAGGCTTTGCGCACTCATCAAGACCGATGCGGAGCAATTCCGCTCCGATCTCAGAAATTGCCTCGGTATCCTGCGCTCTGACCGCCTCGTTGAAAGAGGAGATCTTGGAATTGAAAACCCCCATCATACTTGCTTCTGACATGATTATTTTTTCTTCTCGTCTTCGATAATGCCTTCGTAGTCAATGTCGCCCGTTGCTTCATCGATCTCTGGTTTCGCTACGGATTCAGGCGCGATCTTGTGCTTCACGCGCTCGACCATTGCCGCATACTCGGCCTTGAACCAATCGCTGTTCTCCTCTTCGGAAACGACCGTGCCGTCCAAACGGCTCGCCACCGTCTGAGCCGGTTCGGGTTCCAGGATCGCGTTTAACTTTGCGATTTCCGCCTCGGACTTATTCATATCCTTGAAGATCGATTTGATACTTTTTCCGAGTTTCGCAAAGTTGGGCGTTTCCGCGAGAAGTCCTTTGCAACCGGCGATCGCCGCGGGGATCGCGCCGAGTTGCGAGATGGCTTGCGACGTACAAGCACCAAGCTCAATATTACTCTTCAATGTCACAAGCTGTTCTGCGAGCGAATACACTCTGTGCTTTTGTTTAATGAGCTGTTTCGCTCTCGCATCATCCCCACGGAGTGCGGCGCGATCAATGTGTTCGTCATATCTTGCGCCATACTTTTCCAATGTGCGAACGCCTGTATCAAGCGCATCCATCGCTGCGATAATTTTTTCATCGTTGGATTTTTTTGCCATTTTTTATTTTCTCCTTTTTATTTGATTTTCGTGTTTAATTGATTTTCGTTCGAGGAGCCTTTTGTTTATCCGGGATAGCAACTTCTACCGCCTTAATGAGCGCAGCGATCTCCTCCGGCGCAGGTAGACCCTTTACGCTACGGACGTTGGCGTCATGCGCGTCAAGTTGGACCTGATCCTCTTCAAACCCGATATTTGCTCCCGTTGCGACGACGGCTTCGTCCATAAGTTCTTTTAGAAGATCTACGGCGATCTTGCGGAGCGTTGGAAGATTTTTCACGCTGCCTGCCGCCACCATCAACGCATGCTCCGGAATCGCTTTCCATACCGCAGAATAGTTTCCGGAAGTAATGTGTCCCCAAGCAATTTCAATGGCGGAATTGAACAAGTTTATGACCGCGGTGAATTTTTCGATGTTTGCGAGTTTTGCCCGTTGACCGGCAGACGTTGTCACCACCTTTCGTTTTTCTTGCTCTAACCGATACTCGTACAACCGTGCTACATCTTCGAGAAGAAAAAATTCCACATAAGCCTCCCTGTCGATAATCGAAATCTTCTCAGGAAGGCTTGGGATCCGTTCCTTAGCTCTCCGTACACGTTGCCAATGTGATGTGATGAATTTTTGTTGTTGCATTTCTTTTGCCTCCTAATTTACCTTTATTATATCGTATTGTTTTTGATTTTGGTTTCTTGAAAAGAAACATTTTAACTTATAAGCCGTTTTATCATAAATAGCACTACTATATGGAATTATACTACTTTTGAAAGAACCTGTCAACATTTTTTGAAAAAACCTGTCAACATTGTACACTAAAATAGCTACTGATAATGGAATAGGGAAACTCCTTGCGGAACAATGAACAAGTTAAACGCCCTAAGGAGCGAGCGGGAGCGAGCGGTTTGCGGGCGAATCGTCAGACAACAACCAAGTCTGCCGCAAACTGCATCAGTCCTGTGGACATTTTGGGCTCCCATAAAAAGACGTAGTATTTTTATGGGAAGAGGAGCCGTCGAGATAAAATCAGCTTTTCAAAGAAAAGCGCAAAATAATCTCGGACGGCGACGAGGGCGCGCGCCAAAGGCGCAAGTCCCGTCACCTCAACCAGCGAGACGGACTTCCGTTTGGAAGTCCGTCTCGCTGTACTGCGATGAAATTTGCCCGTGACCTCTTGTAGCCCCGAACCAAGAAAAAACGAGGGCTCCCGAGAAAGATTGCCTCGCAAGATTTTTCGGGAAGAGGAGCCGCAGAGGGCGAAACAAAGCTTTTCGCAAAAAAGCGCAAAATGATCTCGGACGGCGACGAGGGCGCGCCGCGGGTTTTGGCACAGGGAGAACGCTGAGAGATCTCACGGCGAGAGCGTTCTCCTATACTCCTTACACCAAGCTCGTCTTGTTAAGTATCACATTCGAGACCGCTCCGAGCCCTGCGGCGAAAAGGGATCCGCCCGCGACGCAGAGAATGACGTTGAACGCGCCCGCATTGAGCGGCGTCATCATGGGGATCATCGTAAATAAGAGCATTCCCGCCGCGAGAGAGCCGAGGATCGAGAGCCACAGCCGCTGTTTTCCGACCGAGCTAAGCGTCAAGGCGATCGACACAAAGACGAGCGCGAAGAAGATCTTGCTGACCATGCAAGCGACGATTCCGCCCACGCTTGCGCCCACCGCCGCGACATCAAAGGAAAGCCCCGCGATCCCGCCGCCGATCATCGCGCCGACAAAGTAGAAAATGAACATTCCGATAGCCGCTACAAACAGCACGATGGTTTTGGAGAGGACGTAATCGAGCTTCTTCGCGCGCACCGCGAACAGGTTCTTGACGTATCCGCTCCGAAAATCTTCGCCGACGAATAGGCAGACGAAGATCGCCACGAGGAAGTACAAGAGGTTGATGTTGCACATACTCGTGAGATCCATGCGCATCGCATTTCCGCCCGCCGAGCCGATCGCCTGCCAGACGTTGGTGAAGGCTTCTACCGTCGTCGGAAGTCCTGTCTGAGGGTCGGTTGCGGACATACCCCCCACGAATGAGGTCATCACCAAAATCAAAACGGGAAGCGCGAGGGAGACGGCGAGCATAATATAGACCGTGGGCGCCCAAAACATTCTGCGGAAGTCCACGTTGAGCATGGTTTTGAGGCGGTCTTTGAAGCCGCCCTTTTTCATGGTTTCGTTCATTTTCTTCCCTCCTGCATGAGATTGATATAGTATTCTTCGAGGCTGATTTTTGCCGTGCGGATCTCGCTGACGGCGATGCCGTGCCGGGCATAAAGGTACCTTGCGATAGCCTCCGCGGGCGCCCCATGGACGCGGATCTCGCCCGTCTGCTCGTCCATATCCGCCCGTCCGAACGCCCGCTGTAAGATGTCCCGCGTCTTTTCGATTTCGTCCGTTTTGAGGGCGACATAGGTCGGACAGTCGGCGTTGAGCTGTTCTGCCGTCATTTCACGAAGCATCTTTCCGCCTCGGATAATGCCGTAATGGGTGGCAATTTTTTCAAGCTCGCCCAAGATATGCGAGGATATGAGAATTGTCGTGCCGCGGCGGGAGAGGTCGGTCAGAATTTCCCGCATGATGCGCATCCCGTCGGCGTCCAGCCCGTTTATAGGCTCATCGAGAACAAGCAGTTTGGGACCCCCCAAGAGCGCGAACGCGATGCCGATGCGTTGTTTCATGCCGAGCGAGCAGTTCTTAAATTTATTAGAAGCCGCGCCGTCCATTCGTACAAGATGCAGAGCGCGACGGATCTCCTCGTCTTCATTTTTCAGCCCCAAGTTGGCGGCTTGCAGTTTCATATTGTTCCAAACGGTGAAATTTGGAAAGCACCCGGGGGCTTCGATCAGAACGCCGATTTTCGAGCGCATTTCGGGGTCCCGATAGTCTTTCCCCCACAGTTTGATCTCGCCGCCGCTCGGCTGAATGAGCCCGCAAATGAGCTTTTCCGTCGTCGATTTTCCGCTTCCGTTTTCGCCGATAAAACCGTAAATCGAGCCCTCAGGCACGGACATGGTCAGCCCGTTTAATGCCTGCTTCTTTCCAAAGGACTTGGTCAAGTTTCTGATTTCGATCGCGTTACCCATCGTTGCATCTCCTCAATACACGTCCCGATGATATAAGATCACCGAGCCGAGAACGTTATAGATGATTGCCCAAATCACCGAGCAAGCAAGGCACACGAGGACGGATAAAAGGTTTGCCGAAAGGCAAGCCTGCACCGAGGAACCGTATAGAAAGATATTGAGAGCCGCCGTGTTTCCGAGAAGCGCCGCCGCGCCAATGACGGGGATCCCCGTTCCCAAAACGAAGCACAGGGCAATGGAAATGCCGAATTTCCTGCGGAAGATGATATTGATAAAGGTGTACAGGCTCGCCCAGCCAAGGCTCATGATCACTTTCCCCAAAATGGCGCAGAGGAGCGAACCTGCGCCCACCGTAAACGGAAGTCCCGTGGCCACTCCCGAAATCGTCCCGCCGATAAGATACGTTCCGCACATACACACCATTGAGAACGCGGAAACGAGCGTCTTACTTATCATATAGTCCTCTTTCTTGGCGTGGGTGGTGAAGAGTTGTTTGACGTACCCGCTCCGATAGTCGTGCCCGATAAAAATCGAGACCATAATGCCGCCGAAGATAAAGACCATGTTCATGTTGGCGTACTCGCCTATGTCGTGAACGGTATACAGCGGACTGTCCGCGGCGATGATCTGCCAAGCGTTCAAAAACATTCCTGCCGTTTCGCCCTCGCCCATCGCCCCCATCGAGACAAGCGCGGGAATGATCGCCGCGATCGCGATGAAGATATAGAAGAGCGGCGTGTGGAACAGGCGGTAGAAGTCCACGCCGAGCATACCATTCAATCTTTCGAAAAAGCTCGGCTTCTCGAACCCAAATGTTCTCGTATTTTCCATGTTACACAGCCTCCTTCCCGCTCATGAGGGAAACATAGTATTCTTCGAGACCGATCTTGTGCTTTTTGAGTTCGCTCGGTGCGAAGCCGTTCTGCAAGAGGACAGCGGAGAGGGCACCCATGTCCGCGATGTCATAGACGCGAAGCTCGCCTTCCTCGAATTTGACGTTACACCCGCCTCGCCGCAAGAGGTCCGCCGCGGCTTTATCGTCCCCCGTTTTTAAGGAGACGTACACCTGCGAGCGGCTGTCCATTTCAGAGGCTTTGATCTCTTTGACCATTTTACCCTGACGGATAATCCCGTAGTGCGTTGCAATTTTTTCAAGTTCGCCGAGAATATGCGAGGAAATGAGGACGGTACAGCCGTAATTTTTCGTGATGTCCACGAGAATTTCCCGCATGATGCGCATACCGTCGGTGTCAAGTCCGTTGATAGGTTCGTCGAGAATGAGAAGCGCGGGATCGCCGAGGAGCGCCATGGCAATGCCGATGCGCTGTTTCATGCCGAGCGAACACTTCTTGAAGGTGAGTTTCGCATTGTCCTCCATGCGGACGATTTTAAGTACCCGTGCGATTTCGCCGCTTCTGTCTTTCAGCCCCAAGTTGATCGCCTGCATCATAAGGTTCGCGTACACGCTCGACGAGGGAAAGCACCCCGCATTTTCAATAAGCGCACCCACTTTGGCGCGGACGCCCGCGTCGGTATAAGGTCTTCCGAAGAGCAAGATCTTGCCCCGATCGGGAACGAGATGTCCGCAGATACACTTTTCGGTCGTTGATTTGCCGCTTCCGTTTTCGCCGATGAAACCGTAAATTGAACCCTCGGGTACGGACATGGTTAGGCCGTCGAGCGCGTACATCCCGCGAAAACTCTTTGTAAGATCATGTATTTCGATTGCGTTCATAACCCCTTCCTCGCTTTGATACTTCCATTATAAGACTTCCGAGAGAGAAAGACCCCAACATAAATTCCGAAAAGTGTCGGTTTCAGAAAAGTTTTTTGGGCAAAACAAGACAAATTGCGTTTTTGACAACAATTTAATCGCAACAAAAAAGCCGAGAGCTTCTCTCGGCTTAATCATCGTCATCTAAATTGTTGAAATAATCTCTGTCAAAAAATTCAGATAAAGTGATCCCCGCTCCCTCGCAAAAGCTCCTGATCGTCGTAACTTTGGGACATTTTGTCCTTCCTTTCATCAGGTCGTAGAGGGCGGATGGCGATTTGCCGCCGTTTAAGCACGCCTTGCAGACGTTTTTCCCTTTTTCTTTGCATATCTCCTCGATACGCTTCAAGATCGCCTCGTTGGTTTTCATGCTGTCGTGAATTATCTATTTATTCGACTTCCAAATCTTCCGAAGTAAACACCGGATTGTCCAGAAATTCCAAGAGCGTCATATCGAAACCGCGGGCGATCATGATGACCGTACTGAGCGTTACCGTCTTATTCCGACCGTTCATAATGCACTGCATACTGCCGTGCTGGATGCCCGAATTTTGTTCCAAGCGATATTGCGTCATACCCTTCTCGATCAGTAATCTATTGATTCGTTTTGCAACAGCTTCGCTTACAGTCAAAATGGCTCTCCTTATGTAGTTCTGCCTACATAACAGTTTAAGCCATCCCCCTCGACAAAATACGAAGGTATACCTGCATAACATTTGCTTATCTTCCGCGTTTGTTCTATAATGATATGTAGGTGTACCTACATATAGGAGAGGCGTGATGAAAACCGCATTTATCGGACACAGACAGATATTTTCTAATACCCTACCGCGGAGGTTGATCGAGGCAATCAAAGCCGAGATAGAAAACGGCTGTTTATCGTTTACAATGGGAACGCACGGCGAATTTGACAAGCTCGCCCTGCAGTCCTGCCGTAAACTGCGGGAAGAATATCCCGGATTGCAAATCGAAGTCGTTCTAACCAGCCTGCATACCATTCAGAAAAGCAACGAATGGGATCGCGCGCCCTATTCCGACGTAAACACCGTTTTCTATGATATCGAAGAAGCGCACTTTAAGCAACGGATCACTTTGAGCAACAGGAAGATGATAGACGCCTCCGACGCCCTTATTTGCTATGTAGACGAAAGGGCTTACCGTAGCGGAGCAAAAACCGCAATGCGCTATGCCAAGCGCAAAGGTCTTCGGATCATCAACCTATACGATGAATAGGCTGACCCTTCTCCATGGATTTTTGTAAAATCCAGAAAAGTGTTGTTTTCTGAAAAATTTTTCGGGCTGAAAACGGCAAAATCCGAATTTATATTTGCGTTTTGCGAAAAATTGTGGTATCATCGATGAAAGGAGCGGACTATGAACAAATCCCAAGCGAAATTCCACAACACAGCCGTGAAAATGGACGATGCGCTCGTCCTGTTACTCGAACAAAAGGAATTTAATGATATTTCCATTATGGATATATGCGAAAAGGCGGGCGTCAACCGCTCCACCTTCTATGCGCACTATGATAATTTGTACGACCTTTTGAAGGAAACGCAGGAGCGCGCCGTCTCGGAATTTTTCGCGTCCTTCGGCGGCTCCTTCGGTGCGGCGGACTTCTCCAAAATGTCGGCGGACGAACTCATTTTTATTACGCCGCAATACCTCGTGCCGTATTTGACGTTCATCAAAAAGAACAGGCGGCTGTACGAAGTCTACAACAATTCCAATGCCTTTCCGATTGGCGAAGCTGATAAACAACTTATCGAGAACGTCTTTGTGCCGATCTATGCAAAAAACGGCGTGACGGATAAGCGGATCGTGGAATATATGTCCCGCTACTTCATCAGCGGCGTCACCGCCATTACGATGGAATGGGTGAAGCGCGGGTGCGAGGACGATATTCTCTTCATTTGCGAAGTCATCTCCATTTGCGTGCGCCCCTCGATGAAGGCGCCGAATTACCGTTTCCCCGCAAAAACCACTTGACTAACTATAAAACCGCGGCGGGAAATTCGAGAATTTCCCGCCGCGGTATTTTGTTTTCATTGATTTTTCGTTGTCGAATCGAAGCCGAATTTATAGACCGATGTCTTTCGGGCATACCATGTCCGCAAGATGGGCGTCATTTCAGACGGTGGACGGAAAAAATCAAGCGTTTTTCCGCCGCCGTTTCCCTCAATCCGCCTTGCGGTACTTCATCGGGAAGACTTCCGTCGCCTTCCACGTCACGCCGCGGAGGGGTCTGCCGCGCGTGCCCGTCGCGTCGATCGGGATATCTTCGGTACTGATCTCGGTCATGGTACCCTCGTCGGTGCTCACCGCAAGCATATACGGCACCGTCACATAGTCCGCAAAGATCACCTTCTCCTCCTTCAAAGAGGCGAGTTTTACGCCCTTCCGATAGCGCGGGAGCGGGTCGATCTGCGCCGCGATGACGCGTTTGAACCTGCCGCCCTCCACGGCGAGCGCGATCTCGCCCTCCCCGTCGATCTGGGAGACGAACAAAACGTCGTCCCCGTCGGCGACATTCATTCCCTTTACGCCGCCCGCGACCCTGCCTTGGAGCGGGATATCGTCCTTTTTGGCGTTGAGGCACATCCCGCCCTTGGTGACGAAGACGATGGTCGTCCCCTCCTCTTCGAGATCGGGCTGTACTTCGATGAGCTCGTCGCCGTCGTTGAGGCGGACGCCCTGAAAGATCGTCTTGGCGACGCTCGTATATTCGCTCCACGCCGTCTTTTTGATCATGCCTTTGCGCGTGAAGAGGAGGACGTTCTCGGTCTCCGTGCCCGCCCTGAGGAAGGCGACGGGATATTCCCCGCTCTCGGCGTCTTCGAAGAGTTCGGAGAGACGGAACCCGCTCTCGGAGAACTTCTTCATCACGAGATTGCCGCGCAGACGGAAGCAGTTGCCGCGGTTGGAGAAGAGGATGGCGACTTCGTCGGAGACCATTTCGAGGCTCTTGACGGCGACGCCGCCCTTGCGCGAAGAGGGCATGATCTTCTTATTGGACTGCGCGAAATTCTTCTCGGAGACGCACTTGACGCGGTGGTCGGCGGTGAGGAAGAGATAGCCGGGGACGCCGGGCGCGCGGATGTCGTTCCGCTCCACCTCGGGCTCCTCGCTCGATCCGATGAGGACGGAGCGGCGGGGAGCGGCGTACTTCTTGCGCAGTTCCATGAGTTCCTGCTTGACGACGTCGAACTGCAACTGTTTACTGCCCACAATGGCGGTGAGCTTTTCGATGAGCTCTTTGAGCTGGCGGAGCTCCTCTTCGAGCTTGAAGACTTCGAGCTTGGTGAGGCGGGCGAGGCGGAGATCGAGGATCGCCTGCGCCTGACGTTCGGAGAGTTCGAAGCGGGCGCGCAGTTTTTCACGGGCGTCGGGCGTGGAGTCCGCCGTCTTGATGATGCGGATGACCTCGTCGATGTTGCGTACCGCGATGATGAGCCCTTCGAGGATATGACAGCGTTCCTTCGCCTGCGCGAGGTCGAACTTGGTCCTGCGGAGGACGACCTCCCTCTGGTATTCGGCGTAGTAGCGGACGATATCCAAAAGCCCCATCAGCATGGGCTTGCCGCCCGCGATCGCCACCATGTTGATGCCGAAGGTGACTTCGAGGTCGGTGTACTTATAGAGGAATTTGAGGAGACGGTCGATATCCACCTCTCCCTTGACTTCGATGACGGCGCGCATCCCCACGCGGTCCGATTCGTCGCTGACGCGCGTCACCGCGGCGAGCTCTTCCCGCTTCTCTTCGCGGAGCTCGGCGATCTTACGGAGGAGCGCCGCCTTGTTGACCTGATAGGGAAGTTCGGTGATGACGATGAGCTTCTTGTCGCCGTCCCCCTCTTCGACGCGGAGTTTGGCGCGGATGGCGATCTTGCCCTTGCCCGTGCGGTACGCCTCTTCGAGCTCGTTGGGTACGATGTATCCCCCCGTCGGGAAGTCGGGCGCGGGAATATGCTTCATGAGCTCCTCGAGTTTGAGGGAGGGCTTGTTGATGTAGGCGATGACGCCGTTGATCGTCTCCACGAGGTTGTGGGGCGGGATATTGGTCGCGAGCCCGACCGCGATCCCCGAGGCGCCGTTGACGAGCAGGTTGGGGAATCTCCCCGGGAGCATTTCGGGCTCTTTCAGCGAGTCGTCGAAGTTGAGCGCGAAGGGTACGGTGTTCTTATCGAGGTCGCGCAGGAGCTCCAATGCGAGCGGTTCGAGCCGCGCCTCGGTGTAACGCATGGCGGCGGCGGGGTCGCCGTCCACCGAGCCGAAATTCCCGTGCCCGTTGACGAGCGTCCTGCCCATGTTGAAGTCCTGCGCCATACGGACCATGGCGTCGTAGACCGAACTGTCGCCGTGGGGATGGTACTTGCCCATGCAGTCGCCGACGATACGCGCCGACTTCTTGTGCGGCTTGTCGGGCATCAGCCCCATCTCGTACATGGTATAGAGAATTCTTCTCTGGACGGGCTTCAATCCGTCCTCCACGCGGGGAAGGGCGCGGTCCATGATGACGAATTCCGCATACGGGAGCATGGACTGGGGAAGGACCTCTTCGAGCGGGGTGACAAACAGCTGCCCTTTGGGTTCGATCGCTTTCTCATTCTTCCTCATTGCCGTCCTCCTTCTTCAGCTTGACCCGATCCATAAAGGAATCCGTCTTATTGAAATTGGCGTTGCGGTTGAGGAACTCTTTCCGGCCCTCCACCTTGTCGCCCATCAGCATGGTGATCATATTCTCTGCGGCGACCGCGTCTTCCAGCGTGACCTGCGTGAGGTTCCGCCTTGCGGGGTCCATCGTCGTCTCCCAAAGCTGTTCGGCGCTCATCTCGCCCAAGCCCTTATAGCGCTGGATGAGATAGCCGCGGCCCACTTTGTCGATCTTCTCCTGCAACTCGTTGTCGTCGTAGGCGTACTCCTCGACGCTGCCGTTCTGCTTATAAACTTTATAGAGGGGCGGCATTCCGATGTAGACGTGCCCCGCCGAAACGAGCGGGCGCATATAGCGGAAAAAGAAGGTGAGGAGGATACAGCGGATGTGGAAGCCGTCTTGGTCGGCATCCGAAAGGATGATGACCTTATGATAATTGAGCTTGTCCGGGTTGAATTCGTTGCCGATCCCCGCGCCCAAGGCGGAGATCAGCGTGCGGAGCTCCTCGTTGGCGAGGACTTGGTCGAGCCGCTTCTTCTCCACGTTGAGCGGCTTGCCGCGCAGGGGAAGAATGGATTGGAATTGGCGGATGCGCGCCTGTTTTGCGGTGCCGCCCGCCGAATCCCCCTCGACGATGAACAGTTCGTTGAGCTCGGGTTTCTTGCCCGAACAGGCGGCGAGCTTGCCCACGAGCATGAGGTTATCGAGACTGTTCTTGGCGCGGGCGGTATCCTTTGCCTGCCGCGCCGCGATGCGGACGCGCGCCGCGCTCTGCGCCTTCTTGACCATCTCCTCAAACGCCTTCTTGAACGCGGGCATTGCGGCGATGGAGCGAAGCCCCTCGACGACCACACTGTCTACGGGAGCGCGCGCTTCGGGGTTGCCGAGCTTGGTCTTGGTCTGACCCTCGAACTGGACGTTCTTCATCTTGACGGAGAGGACCGCCGTAAGCCCCTCGCGGAAATCGTCGCCGAGGAAATTGGCGTCCTTATCCTTGATGAGCTTGTTGTCCCGCGCGTAGTCGTTGAGCATTCGCGTGATACCGCCGCGGAAGCCCATCTCGTGATAGCCGCCCTCGGGCGTGGGAATGTTGTTGACGAAGGAAAAGAGATTCTCGGTGAATTCCGACGTGTGCTGGATGGAGAATTCCACGAGGATCCCGTCCTTTTCGCCCTTGTAGTAGATGGGCTTGGGGTAGAGCTTGGTCTTGCCGTCGTTGAGATAGGAGACGAAATCGGAGATCCCGCCCTCGTAACAATAGGTGACGGAATAGGGCTCCGAAGCGCCGAGAAGATCGAGCTGTTCCGCCGTCTCCGATTCCCCCTCCCCTTCCGCTTTGAATTCGTTGCGGGTGATGCGCTCGTCGGTGAGGGTGATGGTCAGCCCCTTGTTGAGGAAGGCGAGCTCGTTGAGACGGTGGGAGACGGTGTCGAGCTGGAAGTCCACCGTAGAGAAAACGGAATCATCGGGCATGAAATGGACAAACGTGCCGTGCTTTTTCGTCTTTTCGCGGGTATCCGTGAGCGGGCCCGCGGGAACGCCCGATTCGTACTTTTTCTTGGCGCTGTCGTAATAGGAATGGAACTGCATCTCGTAGGTGGTGCCGTTGCGCCAGACGCGCACTTTCAGCCATTTGGAGAGCGCGTTGGTGACGGAGGCGCCCACGCCGTGGAGACCGCCCGAGAAGGAATAGTTGTGCTCGTCGAACTTCCCGCCCGCGTGAAGCTGGGTAAAGACGACCTGAACGCCCGAGACGTGCGTCTTGGGGTGAATATCGGTGGGTACGCCCCGCCCGTTGTCCTCGACGGAGACGCTTCCGTCCTTATAGATGCGGACTTCGATCTTATCCGCAAAGCCGTTGGCGGCCTCGTCGATGGCGTTGTCGACGATCTCCCACAGGATATGGTGGAGCCCTTTGGGGCCCGTCGAACCGATGTACATCCCCGGGCGAAGGCGCACGGCGTCCAATCCTTCGAGGATCGTAATATCGCTTGCGTCGTAGTGATTGCTGCTCATAGCTACCTCGTTTGTGACAAATTGCAAACTACATTATACCACAGGTGGTACCCGCTTGGCAAGCAATTTCCCTCATTTTGCGGTTTTCCGTTGATTTTGGGGGAACGGAGGCGAAAAAGGGGGAAGGAGGGAAAAAGGGGCGGAAAAATTTCCCGCGCGCTTGACATTTTCCGCGCACTATGATAAAATTTTTTTGCGCGGGAGATCCGCGAAATCCAAAATACGGAGAGGAAACCATGGACAAGAATCCCTATGCGGGCACAAAGACCGAACAAAACCTTTGGGAAGCGTTTGCGGGCGAAAGCCAGGCGCGCAATAAGTACACCTATTTCGCGTCCGTCGCGAAGAAGGCGGGCTACGAGCAGATCGCGGAGCTCTTTTTGAAGACGGCGGACAACGAAAAGGAACACGCCAAGCTCTGGTTCAAGGCGCTCGGCGGCATCGGAACGTTGGAAGAAAATCTTCTCGCTGCCGCCGAAGGCGAAAACGCCGAGTGGACGGATATGTACGAACGGATGGCGCAGGACGCCGAAGCGGAGGGCTTCACCGAACTCGCCGCCCAATTCCGCGGCGTCGCCGCCATCGAAAAGGCGCATGAGGAACGTTACCGCGCCCTCCTGCACAACCTCGAGACCAAGCAAGTCTTCGAAAAGAGCGGCGTACAGGTATGGGAATGCCGCAACTGCGGGCACATCGTCGTCGGGACCAAGGCGCCCGAGATCTGCCCCGTCTGCAAGCATCCGCAGGCGTACTTCGAGGTCAAAAAGGAAAATTACTGAGCGGCGCTTTGAACATTGAAAAGCGTCCCCGCCCCGAGCTTGCCTCGGGGCGGGGACGCTCTCTTTTTGATCCTTATTTTCCGAACATGATCCGCTCGCTCGAAAGCATCTTCGCAAGCGCAAAGACGAAGAGGGCGGACAGTGCGAGGTTGGCGGCGACGCTCACGAGCGACTGCCAGACGAACGCCCCGCCCCCGAGAATGCCCTGCATGGCGACGACCGTCCCCAGCACGGGGACCGCAAACGCCCAATTCCCGATAGCGGGCAGGAAGGAGGCGACGACGGCGAGCACCACGGTGAGGACCATGCACACGCCCGCATACGCCGAAGCCTCCTTCACCGAGCGCGAGAACGCGGAGAGGACGGCGATCAGCGATGTGACGAGGGGCACGATGCTGAGGATCAGCGCGAGGAGCAGAATGTAGCTCAGCGCACCGTACCCGCCGAAGATCCCCGGAAGTCCCACCATCCTCGGAAGGGACAGCGCGACGCCGAGAAAGCTCGAGAAGGCGCCGAGCATGGAGATGGCGCTTAAAGGGATCACCTTGCCGAGCGCGACGTCACGCCGCCGTACGGAGGTGACGAGCACGGTCGCGAGCGTCCCCCGTTCCTTCTCCCCAGCCACCGATTCGAGGGTGACCGACATTGCCGCCGAGAAGATGAAGCAGACGATCAGCATCGGGAGGATCCCCTGCGAGACTTGTCTGCCGATCTCCCTTGCCTCGGCGAGATTTTCGGGCAAAATGCCGAAGCGCATTCCGTACGCTTCGAGCACGGAGACGGCGAGCGTATAAAAGGCGCTGCTCTCCTCCGAAAGGGCGTCGTAGACGACCGTGACCGTGCCGCCGTCGCCGAAATCCTCCGAAAAGATAAGAAACGCGGAGGCTTCGCCCTGCTTCACCGCCTCCCGCGCGGCGTCTTCGTCCGCCGCTTCGATCCATTCGACGGTGCTTCCCCCCGCTTCCGCCGCATCGCCGATGAGCTCCGCCGTCTGCGGGCTCCCTTCCATGTAGACGCGGTAGGCGTACCGCGGCGCTTCGCGCTCCCCCATCGTCTCCCCGAGGACGGTGTACAGCAAAAAGATCACGAGCCCCGGAAGAAGAAGGGTAAGGATCAGACGCGGGTCGCGGAAAAAGCGGTAAAATTCCTTTTTGATGAGGACGGCAAGTTTCATACGATGTCCCCCTTCATGGCGCGGTACAGCGCGAAGAAGTGCGATTCGAGATCCCCTCCCGCCACTTCGGAGAGCAGACCGTCCTCCGCGATCTTCCCGTCGATGAGGATCCCCACGCGGTCGCAGAGCCTTTCGGCGAGGGAGAAAATATGCGTGGAGAGCAAAATGCTCTTACCCATGCCCTTGAGCTCGGCGAGAAAATCGGTGACGACCTTCGCCGTCAACACGTCGAGCCCGTTGGTCGGTTCGTCGAAAATGATCACGTCGGGATCGTGGACGATGGAGATGACGAGGGAGACCTTTTGCTTCATCCCCGTCGAGAGGTCGCGCACGCGCACGTCGGCGAAACGGTCGATGCCGAAGCGGGCGAAGAGCTCCTCCTTGCGGGCGGCAAGGACGCGCTTTTCCACCCCGTGCAACCCGCCGAAGAAATCGAAGAGATAGGCGGGCGTAAAAAATCCCTCGAGTTTTAAGTCGCTCGTGAGAAATCCGACGCTGTCCCGCACCTTCTGCGGCTCGGTGAGGATGGAATGCCCCGCGACATAGGCGTTGCCCGCGTCGGGGCGGATGAGGGTGGAAAGCATTCTGAGCGCGGTCGTCTTGCCCGCGCCGTTGGGACCGAGCAGCCCGTAGATCTCGCCGCGGTATGCCGAAAAGGACAGCCCGTCTACGGCTGTCTTCCTCTTCTGCCCGCTCCGCTCGGCGCGCTGTTGTTTGCGGGAGAGGGAAAAGGTCTTTCTGAGCCCCTCCGCCCGCACGATCTCATCCAAGATGTGATCCATTTTTCGGCTCCTTTTGGGTCGTTTCCCTTATGATACCACCCGTATGCGCTTTTCAAACAGCGGAGGACGGATCTTCGATGATCGCAAGTTCTGCAAGCGCCCGCGTCTCGGCGATGTAGCGCTCGTTCTCGGACATACCCATATCGTACACTGCGACGGAGGAAAATTCCAAGCCTTTGCTCTCATAGACGCTCATCACATTTATCTTAGATTTTGACAATTTTCCGTCCGAGGAGAGCAGTTTATATCCGCGCTTATCGAAGAGCGGAAGGTACTCTTCCCGCGCGATGACCGCTTTGAGCCCGTGCTTTTCGCGGAAGAACGCCGTCACCTGCCGCGGGCGGATCTTTCGCACGGGTTCGCCGTGGAGCCCGATGGGGAGCATTTCGGTCTCCACCTCCCGCGAGACGTATTCCACGATCTCGTTGGTGTTCCTGTAATTTTGGCTGAGGGTGTAGACGGGGAAGCCGAGCGCGTCCCAATTTGCGACCCCGCGGAAGGGCGTGATGTTCTGTTTGAGGTCCCCGAAGACGTTGAACGCGGCGTCCTTATGGATGCGGGCGAGAAGTTCGTACTCGCCGCCCGAGACGTCCTGTCCCTCGTCCACGAAGACGAGCCCGTAGCGGGGAGCGAGCTGACGTCCCGCCTCGGAGAGGACGCGGCAGAGGGCATAGCCGTCGGAGGGATAGATCCCCTTCATGCCGAATTTTTTCTTGTATTTCTTGACCGTTTCGCGGTAGAGCCACCGCGCGACGTCCACAGGAGTATGGCACTTGCCGAGCTCGGCGCAGTACCCCGTGAGGCGGACGACGGCGAAAAATTCGCGGAAGAGGTCCATCCCCTCCCCCATCGCGGCGATCTCCGAAGAGACGCGCTCCGCCTCCTCTTTGAGCTGTTCGCGGCGGGCGATGCGCTCGGCATAGGTGTAGATCTCGGCGTCGCCCCGTCTGATCTTATACCGTCTGAGGTCGGCGATCTCGCGGTCTACCGTCTCCGCAAGCGAAGCAAGGTCCTCCCGCGCGGCGGCAAAGATCTTTTCGCCCGACGCGGAGATCTGCGCGGCGCAACGGTAAAACTCGGTGAATTGGCGGAAGAAATAGTCGGGCGTGCGCGGCTTCTCTTCGAGCACGAAGGTGAGGAAGTCCTCCGCCTGCACGAACGCTCCCATGAGCGCGCGGAAGGGCTTGGTGAAGTAAAACCCGCCCTCCTTGTTCTCCTTCATCTCGCCGAGGACGGCGCGCCGTACCCGTGTCGAGGCATTTTTCACCTTCGTAAAGGAGGCTTGGCGGGCTTTGCAGGCGGCGAGGACGCGGGCGGAAACCTCCCTGCACTCCTCTCCCGCAAAGAGCCCGAAGACGCCGCGGTAGATCTTCTCCACCTGCCGTTTGACGTCCCGCACGAATTTCTCCGAATAGAGATAGGCGAGATAGTCCTCCGACTCGCGCGCCCCCGTCAGACGGGAGACGAGGTCGATCCCCTCCCGTTCGAGCACGCGGAAGAAGTAGCTCCGCATCGTGGTCGTCATCACTTTTTGAAGCTCGAGGACCTGCGAGAGCTCGTCGATGAAGGCGTTGAAGGAATCGGAGGGCGTGATGACGAGCACGTCCCGCGGGCGCAACGCCTCGTTGTTGTACATGAGATAGCTGAGACGGTGGAGGAGGATCATGGTCTTCCCGCTTCCCGCACAGCCCTGTAAGACAAAACTCTCCCGCTCGGGGCGGGTGATGATCTCGAACTGCTGTTCCTGTATGGTGCGGATGATGTCGCGGATGCGCACATCGTCCTTGCGGCTTCGGATGATGGAGCGAAGATAGGGATCGAAGAGGATCTCCTCGTCCCGCCCCGCGATCTCCTCGGGGGTGAGCACGTCCCGCACCGAAAGATATTCGTTCTTGAAGTCGAGCAGTTTACCGTTCTTGACGGACAGGGCGCGGCGCAAAACGGTGCGGTAATCGTATTCGTTGATGGAGAAGGAGACGCGGCTCTTCTGATAGTAGCGGACGGCGAGCGGGGCGCGCCAATCGACGATCTCGAGGTTGACGTCCCCCTTTTTGCCGATATAATAGCTGTTGTAGCCCTCTTTGTCGTCTACGACGTCCATGCGGGCGAAATAGGGCTCGGAGAAAAAACAGCGGAAGCCGCCGAGCTTTGCCGATTCCTCCGCGATCTCGGCGTTCTTGATGAGCAAAAGGCGAAGGTCCTCGGCGGAATAATTTTCGCGCGCGCGGAGACGGGCGACCTCCTCCCGCGCCGCCGCGATCCGCCGCTTGTAGCGGTTGATATAGAACGTTTTCAGCGCCGCAAGCACCGCTTTGAGGTGCTCCTCCTCGTATGCGAACTGCCCGTCCGCATCGAGAAGGGAGAGATACCACTCCTTGTCCGCGCGCTTCTTCGGATTCAACAGATCCGTTCGTTCGCCCATCGCTTTGCCCCTTTCCGAGGATCCCCCTCGCTATCCTTAATCATATCACATTTTTGCATTTTGCGGGGATTTTTTATAAATATTTTTTGCAAAAAATACAAAAACCCTGCCGAATCAAGGCAGGGAAAAGGAAATCGCGGAAAAATACAGCCCGTAAAAAGGGTTTGGGGAGACGGTCAGACGCCGAGAAATTCGCCGAGCCCCGCCCAAAGACGCCTGAGCGCGCGGTCGTCGAGGGAGTAGAGCACGGTCTGCGCGCGGCGGGCGGCGACGACCAGCTTGGTCTCTCTAAGGTAGGCGAGGTGGTGGGAGACGGTCGCCCGCGAGAGCGAAAATTGGTCGGCGATCTCCCCCGCCGTATACGGCCGCGCCCGCAAGAGATCGAGGATCTCCCGCCTCGTCTTATCGGCAAGCGCACCCCAAACGTCTCTCATCGCCCTTCCCTCCTCTTCGGTCCTGCCAAAATCATATCACGGCGGACGGGAAAAGTCAAGCGCTCCCCCGTCCATTTTTTCTTCGCCGCACGGTTTTGCTCTTTTCGCAAAAAACGGGGGTACCATGTCCGAAAGAAGCGGTGCAAAAATAGAAAGGCGGCGCCGCGCGGGTCCGCGCGGCGCCGCCCGAAAGAGCGGTCAAAGCGATCAGAACGGGGAGAGCGGCGTGACGCCTTCGTACTTGGAGCTCATGTCTTGGAGCTGTTTTTGGTAGCTGTTTTCACTGCCCGCGCCGTACATATAGAAGCGGAAATCCTGCGTGCCCGCGGCGAGCGGAAGGGCGTAGCCTTGCAGTGCGGTGTCGTCGTCTTCGCCGTTCGTCAGAATGTCGATATTGATGAAATAGGGATGGGCGAATTGCAGATTCCCGTTGAGCCGCGAGGTATCGAGAAGCGAATAGTTCTTGCCGCCGCCGTAGAACGCGATCCCGCCGTGCACATAGGGCTCGCCCCCGGCGTTCGCAAAGTCGTAGATGTTGCCCGCCTCGTCGGTGATGAGGTCGTTGTAATCGGTACTGTGGGTGCAGACGAAGCGGATCATATCCCTGATGTTGAGTTGGAGCCAGGCGAGATTGCTGTTGCCGCTGTTGATGTCGACGGAGATCAAGGTACTGCTGTCCACGAGATTGAGGTCCTTCCAATCGTAGAGGCGGACGTCCCCCACGAGGCGGAGGATCGCGGGATAGGAAGTGCCGCCCGTGCCCTCCCAGCCGCTGATGCCTTGGATATCCAACTCACTGCCGAGTTGGGAATCCCGATAGAGCGCCATACCCGCGAAGTTGGACTCCATCCCCACCGTGAAGAGGCCGCTCGTCTCGAGCACGCTGTCCTTCAAGGTGATGTCCGTCATGACGTACATCGAATAGAAGTACTCGTCCTGCAAGAGCTGTTCGTTGGCGTCGGGATGGGCGCTTGAAGGGTTGGGATAGGGATTGTTGGAGCGGTCGAGCAGGTTGGGCTCCACGCAGTTGGCGGAATCGGCTTGCGCGGTCGGATCCAAGCGGGAGAGGGCGCTGCTTGCGCGGAGGGCGCGGTTGGAGCCCACTTTCAGGAGGAACTCCCTGCCCTGCGAGATCACACAGCCGTCCACCGTGACGACGATCCGCTCGTTGTCTACCGAGCCGCGGTTGCCGAGGGTCTCGCGCATATAGCCCCACCTCTGGGAGGACGGGTCGGAATTGCCGCCGTACACGCGCACGACGTTTCTGCCGTTGCGCACGCGGCAGTTCAGAATACGCACGTTGTTGGCGTTGATCTCAAGGGTCGTGCCCACGTTGTTGAGCTTGGTGAGGTCGTATTCCCCGCTCTCGTTTTCGAGCGACTTATCGTTGCATCCGAGCAGGACGGTGTTGTAGACGGTGACGTCCGACTCCTTGACGAGGAACGCGATGTTGTCCTGCGCGGCGACCGAAGCGGACTCCGCAAAGCGGACGAAGTAGAGCGGGCCGCGGAAGAAGGTGGGTACGCCCGAGCCATCCTTCACATTGGTGAAATATTCGGCGTTGACGGTGTAGCCGTTGCCGTAGAAGTTGTTGGTGATGCCGAGCACATAGTTGACATACGCCCGCTCTTCCATGCCGCGGTTCTTATACCATTCGATGTTATAGGTGGATTTGAGACGGTTGTTCTCGAGGATGCTCCGCCTGTCGCCCTCGGGAAGGGGGGTGATCCCGTCGTCTTCGGTGCCGAGCATGACGTCGGACGCGAGCACGACGGCGCTGTCCGCCTCCGTCGCGGCAAAGAGCTGTCTGCTCGTGCGCACCTGCACGGCGTATCCCACGATGTCGAAGACGAGCTTCGCCTCGACGGCGCCCTCTTCGCCGAAGTCCGCGCCGCCCGTCCAGCGGACGCTGAGCGTGACGGTCCCCGCGGCATAGCGCTTCGGCGTGACCGTGCCGTAGTCCTCGTCCACGGTGGCGATGTCGTCGGGATCGACTACGTTGCCCTGTTCGTCAGTCGCGGCGGTGATACGGAATTTGACGTAACTCACGCTCGCCTGCCCGAAGGAGTTGACAACGTCGTACGCGGTGACGGTGTAGCCCGGGGTCTCATCGCCCGCGGCGGTTCCCGTCCTGTCGAGATTGGGACGGAAGGAGTTGGTGACGATCTCCATCGAGGTCCCCTCGTACCGTCTGCCCGCGAGGGTCGCGCGGCGCGCAAGACTGCCCGTCTCGGCGGAGGAGAAGGTCTCGTGGTTTATGGTCACCCGCGTGACCTGCCGTACGACGGTGACCAGCACGCGCGCGGGCATGATGGAGGTGTAGGGTTTGAGGGTGCCGTCCGCCATCCTGTGGGCGGCCTGCACGCGGAGGACGAAGGTGACGCGGTCCATATTGGAGGTGACTTCGCACACCGCGGTGTTCTCCGCGCCCGTCGTCTCATCGACATGGTGCCGGTAGACGATGTCGTCCTCGTTTTCGAGGATCATGGGCGCGCCCGTCGCCGTCGTCACGTCCCAAATGTACTCGATGCCGTTCGAGAGCATCGGGGAATAGGTGTAGAACGCGGTGGGCTTTTCGAAGAGAAGGGTCGCCTCGGGGACTTCGAGCTCGTTGCCGTCCTCGTCCTCGGTGATGAATCCCGTTGCGTCGGTGCGCAGTGAGAAACTGTATGCGGAGAACTCGAATTCCACCCTGCGGCGGACGCCGTCTGCGGTGACGGTGACGACGGGATTGGTCTCATGCGCGCCCTCGCGGAAGAGGATCCGCGCGAGATAGCTTCCCGTCCCCATGGCGAGCAAACCGTTTTCGCCGAACGTGGGATCGAGCGCCGCGAGCGTGCCTTGCGGCGTCACAACGGGGACGCTGCCGCCCGTCTGGATATAGAGGAAGGTGGACGCTTGCTCCTGTTCCTCTTCGTCTTCGTCGATGTAGGCGATGTGGACGGTCTGGTTCGTCTGCTCGCTCGCGTTGACGAGCAGGAGGGAATCGGGATCCCAGAAGCAGTCGAGGCGGACGTGTTTGACGAGATCGCCGATCACGCCGTTCTTGATGACGCCGTTTTCGATGACGACGTCGAACTCCACCCTTCCCTCGAAGGGGAAGAGGACGGTGCCCGTGCCTTCATCGAAGATGATGCGGTTTTCGTTGCCCTCGGAGGGGCGGAGGAGGGGGCTGGTAAAGCCCGTGGGGATGAGTTGCGTCGAATAGGCGTAACGGCCGATGGGCACGCGGCCGCTGTACATCTCCTCCTCTTCGCTCCACGCGGCGACGTTCTCCCCCGCCGCGGTGTGGGTATCGACGTCGTAGGCGAAGAGCCCGAAGTCGAAATCGTAGGGTTTTGTGGAATCGACGAGGACGTTGACGCTGTCGAGAAAGCCGCCGTCGCGGCTCTTGACGACGATGCGCGCCATGCCGCGGGAAGCCGCGTTGATCACACCCGTTTCGGTATCGACCCACACGTCGGCGAACTCCGCGCCCTCGACGGGCTCGTAGGTGACGTCGTACTCCTTGTTCGTCGCGTTGTTGGGCGTGATCTGCACGTCGAGCGCGTATTCGTCCTCCTTGGCAAGGTCGATGACGAACGTGTTGCCCGCGGGTTTATTCAGAATGGCAATGCCGCTTGCGGAGATCTTGACCCCGAGGCTCGCCACGTTGACCCAAGAGAAGACGATAAAGACAAAGAGAAGCGGAAGGACGAGCATCAAAGCAATCACATTTTTTCTCACATCAGACCTCCCCCGCTGAATTCGTAGTATTTCCTACGAAGGCGGAACACGAGATAGAAACAGGAAAGCGCCGTCGCGACCAGCGTAATGCCGCCGACGATCGCATAGGTCAGATAACCCGCCGAGGAAGCGCCCGCCGAACGGAGGGTGTAGAGCAGCTTGATGAGAAGCACCGAGCCCCCGATCAAAAAGGCGAGAAGCATCCCGAGCACGATGATCGTACTCACCGTACTGCCCGATTCCTTGATCTCGCCGTCGTCTTCGGTCGAGAAACGGGCGTGGTTGAAGTCGTAACGGGTGGCGAAACAGATCTGCGCGAAACTGAATACCACGCCGATGAGGAAGACGAACGCCGCCGCGGAAACGGGAACGTATCCCGCGCCGAAGAGCACGACGGCGGTGATGAATTCGGAGGCGAGCGAGACGAACAGGCAGAAGACGATCTTCGAGGAGATCACCTGACGGTAACTCACGGGGAGCGCCTTCACCGAGTAGAACATCGGTCCCTCGCGGCTGATGTTCGTCGAGCAGAAGACGTTGGTCAGCGCCGAGAAGAGCAGGGTCAAAAAGAGCGCGAGCTCGAGGTTGAAATTGTAGCCGATCAGCTTGGTGACCAGCGACGACGCCACTTCCATACAGAAGTACACCATGAGCGGCATAATGACCGCGATGGAGAAGTAGGAGAACATATAGGAGGGCGTGCGGAAGATCTGCACGAATTCCTTGCGGATCAGGGCGCCGAACTGCGGGCGCGGATCGCCGATGTAACGCTTGGGGTACATGAAATGCGCGCCGCCCGAGATCCGCGCTTGGAGCGCACGCACCATGATGGAACGGATGATGAGAAGCGCAATGACCGCGCAGACGATCAGCACGGCGAGCATCAGGAGCCCGTTCTCCAACATTCCGCGGTTCAAAAGGAAGCGCGCCAGCCACTTGCCCGGGACAAGATAGTAGACGGCGACCCCGATCCCGTGCATCACGCTCTCATTGAAGAAGTATTTGAGATCGTCGCCGAGCAACATCTCCTTCACCGCCCCGAGTACGACGGCATAGGCGTAAAACGCGAGCGCGGTGAGCGCCGTCACGATGATAAACATCAGCGCGTAACGGTTCTGTAAAAATTGGCGGATCGCATAGTAGGGCAGGGCGAGAAGGGAGGCGATCGCGATGGAGACCATCGGCAGTACGAAACAGAAGAGGACCGTCATGCCCCAATAAAACCACGGACCCTTGGGCATCAGGTAGCCCATCGCCTCTGCGGGAACGTTCAAATAGACCGTAATGTTCACCGCGAGCACCGTCACGATGGAGAGCAGGAGCTGTTTGCGGTAGATGGAGATGAGCTTCGCCACGAAGAGAGACCGCGGCCCCACCGGCATCGCCGAAAACAGCTTGATGTCGTCGGCGAGGAAGAGTTCGCGGATCATCGAGCCGACCCCTCCGACCGTCAGCGAGATCACGATCACCATATAGGAGACCGTCAGCGCCTCATAGAGACGGTCCCTCACGTTCAAAAGTCCCCGCGTGCGGATGGAAAAGTAGATGCTCATGAATCTTCCGAAGAAGATCACAAACACCGCCACAAAGAGCGCGACGAGAATCAGCCGCAAAAAGAAGCCGACGGCGTCGAAATTCCCCTTCCGGTACGCCGACCGCCGCTCATCCCGCTGTTTCCCGAGCAGCGTCTTTACCAGAGAAAAATCAATCTTGTCCTTCATGGCTCAGGAAATACTCCTCGAAATCGAAATTCGGGTTCATCGCAATGATGTGTTTCACGTTGATGTCGTTGATCTGCTTCCCCTTGCGGATCAGCACCACACGGTCGCACAGGTGCGCGACCGTGTTGAGCGCGTGCGATGAGAAAATGATGCTGTTCCCCATCGACGCGTATTTCCGCATGAAGTCCTGCACCGCGCGCATCGTCCGCGGGTCGAGACCCGTCATCGGCTCGTCGAGGATCCACAGCTTCGGGTGATGAATGAGCGAGCCCATCATACAGACCTTCTGCCGCATCCCGTGCGAATACGAGGAGACCAAATTGTTGATCGCGTCCCCGAGCTGAAACACGCTCTCGAGTTGCGCAAGGCGGCGGACCCTGAGATCTTCGGGCACCTTGTAGACGTCCGCCATGAACGTAACGTATTGGATCCCCGTCATCTTCAAAAAGACGGCGTGGTTGTCCGTCACGAACCCCATGTTGCGTTTGGCGTCCATCGGCTGACGCTTGATGTCGTACCCGCAAATGGAGATCTCGCCCCGTTCATAGGGCAACATCCCTTCGAGACATTTCAGCGTCGTGCTCTTACCTGCGCCGTTATGACCCAACAGACCCACGATCTCGCCCGCATAGCAGTTGAACGAGACATTTTTCACCGCCCAATCGGCGTTTTTCGCGTACTTTTTATAGAGCCCGCGGATCCTCAGCACTTCTTCGGGACCTTTCACAAGACCTTCCTCCTTCTATCTGATAAGTATGTCATATTCTTCTCCTTTTTTTCGTTTGTGACCGTTACGACGTTTACCGATAAGACTTTACGGTTTAGACTTTACGGTTTAGACTTTACGCTTCCGCCTATCTACCCCCTCCCCTGCCCGCAGGGGAGGGGGTAGATGGGGGTTAGGGTTTAGATGTTGGTGACAGTAACGTTGATGTCCTTACCCGCTTCCGCCGTACCGCTCGCAGTGTCGGATAATGTCCCTTCTCCCCTAGATACTGTTATCTCGTACGACTGCCCGGGTTTGAGATAATAAGTTTCCGAGTCAGTGACAGGCGCGGGACGCGATGTATCACCCTTTTCAGCTCCCGAGCAGGTCACTTCGGGAACGCCGACTTGATTACCGTCGATTTTGACAGTACACTTGGCGGTTTTAGGCGATCCAGCACTGGCTCCAATACCAAAGAAGCCCGCTGAGCCCGCCGTACCTTGTGCTGTAAGCGTTACATTCAATTTCACCTTTTTTACCCAATTTGCCGTAAGGGTCAGCTTGCCATCCACGATGTCACTGCCCAAGATTTCTGTTCCGGCCTCAACCTTCTTTCCATTGACGAGCCACCCGTCAAAGTAATATTGCTGTGTGGGATTGGTATCGTATTGGGTCAATGCCGAATCGGTCGGAAGCATCTCTGCGGTCAAGGTACCTCCAATCTTGATCTTAAGACCTGTCGGCGCCGTAAACGAAATGTCATACCCCGATTCTCCAAGCGCAAGATCATAGGTGATTTCATAGTCTTGATTCAGATCGGAGAAGTACGCATATACGTCAATCACATATTCGCCAAAGCGGTTTTCGTAAGCGTGCGAGCGGATCGCTTCCTCATCGATCAAGACATTCCCGTCGATTGTTACCGATTGCGTATAGCCCGAATCGAAATACCAACCGCCGAACGTCAACGGGTTTCCGCTGTCGTTGTTGGAAGTCAGCGGATTCAAAGAAATATTATCTTTCCCGTCATACCAAGTTGTTTCTGTAGGCATACCTTGTGGATCGGAACCCGCACCAGCGACGTGGTATTCAATGATATAAGTGATCTTCTCCCACCCTGCATAGACATCGAGCGTCGCATTAGGCGTCGCCTTCCACGATTCAAACGGCTTTTCGCACTTAGAATCCATATACCAACCCGTGAAACGGTAGAACTCACGCGCCGCGGGAACCTTATCAAGTCTTTCCACGGTATATTCCGCCACGTCATAATACCTTGCCGAGCGCTGATCGTTAGGCAAATCCGCACCGCCCTCGTTGTGATATTGGATGGTATAGTTAAACGTCTTTGCCGTAGAAGTCGTCACCCACCGATCTTTCTCATAATACCAAGTACCGGCGGCGGCTGATACCGTATTGTCATGATTGACGAGGGTAAATTCTATCGGCAACGGATTGCCCGTAAAGGAGCAAACGCAATCAAGGCCACTAATCGTCACACCTCCGTCCCCGCCGATATAACCGCTTGCGGAAAGAGTTGCGCCCGTATCTACAATGATCCGCGCTCCATCTTCGCCCTTCACGGCCGAACCGAAAGTGCCCTCAACAGTCAATGTGCTGTTGGCCCCAACCGTGATTTCACTACCTTCGTAGCCAATTATGCCGTCGGCAGTATTCGTCATTTTCACATTCGCGCCGTTGATCAATTTCACCGTCGCGCCGGTCCCGTTTGTGCCTGCGCTCCCCATCAACTCATATCCATAAGGCAAAGAAGTAGTACCGCCGTCAAACTTGAGATCGATGCAAGACGAAATCGGGAATTTTACCATTGAGGAATCCATGTTGACCTCTAGGTCACCTTTGATTACTACTGCTTCTACATGACCGATAACCATATGAATTGAGGCAACGCCTACGTCCGTTCCGCCCTTGATCGTGATTTGTTCGCGACCGCCGACCACTTGCTTGCTAAAGGTGCTACCCTCTTTCAATCTAAATAGCCCGTCGTTTGAATCTCCGGTCTTTGTAACAATCGTCATGTCAATAATCGAAAGTCTCGGAGGAAGCGTTCCTACACTTGTTGCGACTTCACCCGTGTAAATACGCACATTGCCCAAATAGTTTGCTCCGTAGGAAACATTCAATATGGGGCCGTTAATTGCCTGCAACCGATATTGTTCGAAGGGGAACTCATTCGGATTCGATTCCGTATAACCGCCCACAAACTTAGTTGCGTTGACTGTATTATTCCCTACAAATCGCCCTGCCGCAGCCCGGCCGCCCGGCCAATCGTAGATTTCAAAACGTTCACGCACCGTGCCCGCAGTCGCGTTGATCATGCCCGCGCCCACGATATTGCCATAGACATTGAGCGTGCCGCTCGAATCGAGCGTGCCGTCCAACTGAATTTCGCTATATCCCGCCGAAATGCCGCCAACGGGAGCCGTGGTGGTATTATTTGCACCCGTCACCGCGCCAACCGTGATAATCCCGAGGTTGGAGACATTAATTCCGCTCGGAATAGCAAGTGTCAAGTATTTCACAGGCTTATAATTGCTGTTAAGAGTAGGATTATCATGCGTCTCAAGATAGAAGTTCCCTTTCGTATCGTCTGCACCATACGGCAACAAAAGCGTCACGCCCGCTCTTAGAGTATAATAGCTATCATCGCTGTAAACGCCGAACTCCTCGCGGACTTCGGGATACGCAAATGCCGTGTTGTACTTCACCGTGATCGTCCCGCTCGTCGCTTCATGCAGGGCGTCCTCAATGGTATAGAGCTTTCCGTCATATTCCACGGACTTGATTTTGAGCATGAGGGCAATATCGAGTTCCTCAAAGCCCGTGTCTTCCCACTCGTAGTAAGGGTTATCCCCATCGAGCGAGAAACGATACAACAGCAGATAGGTGCCGCCGTAGATCTTGCCGTCTGCGAAAGGCGTGTTGAGAGAGAACGGACCGCCCTTCCACAAATGGTAGAGATAATCCATTTCTTCGGCATTGATGCCGTCACTGCGATTTTTACCGGTAAGAGTATAGTTATCCTTGAATGCTTCGTAAATTGCATTTTGTTTATTATCCACGAAGTCGGGATAATCCATTTCTAAGCCGCCTTCGAGGATATTCTTGGGGATCGTGAGGCTGAGCTTCGTCCGCACGGTCGTGAACGTGACGATAGTAGTGGTGGGATCAGAATAATCTTCGTAATTTCGGCGATCGGTATTGTAGACGACATCGTAAGAGAACTCTTTGCCGTTATTCCACGTAAGTTCGCTATCGGGCTTTTTCCAATACCAATTCTCGCCGAGCTTAATATCCTTGAGCGTCTTGCCGTACCAATTCACTTGATCAGCAACCTTGGGCACTTCAACGCCTTCAGGCAATCCTTCTAATTTCGCCTTCGCGATCGACCAAGTGAAGGTGAGATCTTCCTGGCCGCCTTCTTTCCACTCGTAGTTGGTCTTATCCGAGAGTACAACGGTAAACTTGTAGTCGCCTGCATTGGTCTGCGTGAGCGCGGCGCCTTCGGTCTTCATCGTCGTATCATCGAAGCCGCCGAGGGTGTACGTCTGCGCGTTCTCGTTGTAGGTGAACGTCCGCGTATCCGCCGTGGGCTTCGTGAGCTGTGCCTTCGCGATTACGAAGGTATTCGTAAGCTCGGCGTCTTCTGCAAACACATAATTGGTCGTATTGTTAAGTTTGAGGGTGAGAGTGTAAGTGCCCGCGTTGTGGATCGTTTCATTCGAAACCGTCTCCGGATATGTTACGTTGAAGCTATAAACGTCCTTATCGTCTCCGCAAACGCCCTTGACGGTGACCAAATTCCCCTCTGTATAAGTTGCGTTGGGGTCATACGTCTTGCCCGTGACCGTCCATTCCACCATGAGCTCTTTCGGCGTGATCGTAATAGTATAAGTGATTTCGGCACCGTCATAGTTGTCCGTTCCGGCAACGGAGAGCGTTACAGTATAAGTATTGGCATTTTTAAGCTCTACGTTGGTTACTGTCACCGTTCCGAAATTCGCAGTAGCTTCACTCCAATCCACGGTATACGCCGTGCCGCGATATTCCGCACTGTAAGCGTTATCGCCGGTCGATGTGAAACCGTCAAATTTGAGAGCCGAAGTATCGATCGTTGCCTGACCCTTCTCGATTATGATAGTGCAGGAATTCGTCACGAACTCATAGTTTTTATTTGCTTCGTTATCAGCCTTCAGTGAAACAATAATCTTGTACTCACCCACATCCTGAATGGTCTTTCCGCCCTTTTCGTCCTCAACGGTATAGTTGAAGGTCAATTTATCGGTGCCTTGAATTCCATCGAATTCGACGTATTTATCCCCCGTGTGCGGATTACCGTCGTAGACCTTTTTGCCGCTCTTTTCGCTCACATTGAGCACAGCCTTCGCGATCGTGAATTCATAGTAATTCTTGGAGCCCTCGAACGTGTAGTTGGGATTCGCCGTCGAAACGGTGATCTTATACGAACCCGCATTCTGAATGGTCTTCCCGTCCTTGACGGTATAGCTGAGTTGAAGATCGTCCGACCCAACCTGACCCGTCACATTGACATAGGTTTCAGGTCCATGCGATTCACCGTCGTAGGTCTTGTCAACGCCGCCCGCTTCTTCCACTTTGAGCGGAGCCTTCGTGATCGTGACGGTGTAGGAGCCGGTCGCTTCTTCGTAGTTGTCGCCCGCAGAGACTTTGTAGTAGACCGTCCCGCCGTCGGAAACATTCTTGATTGTAAGCGTGTCGGAATAATCACCGTTCTCGCCCTTGCGATATGTGACGGTTGCAGAATCACCACTGTAAAGCCCTTTAATATTATCCTCCGGGACGCCGGCAAAGTGATTTTCGCCGTTATACGGTTCGTTGACGTCCTCGGGCTTCGTCACCGTGAGCACAGCCTTCGCGATCGTGACGGTGAAAGTTGCGCTGATTGCATCGTAGTTGCCGCCGTCCGCAGGTACGGTGTACGTCACGACATAAGTGCCCGCATTCTGATAGGTAGGCGCGCCGTCCTGCGATGCACCGCCGTTGAAGGTATACGACGTAATTTGCGGCGTGCCAAACGTAGAAGTCGCATTGAACTCGACATTTTGCGCACCGCCGTTGTAGGTGAGTGCGTCGTTGTCAGCTTGTTCTTTGGTAAATGCGTTGGTGCCTTTCGTGATCTTGAAGGTCAACGTGAGCGGGGCAGATTCTTGATCGCCGCTCTTATCCGCCCAACGATAGTTGGCGGAATCCTTAAGCGTGAGGGTGACATCGTATGTCCCGGCGTCGGTGCCGCCATCTTCGGATACGGTATAATGATCGCCGTCCGTCAGACCCGATTTTTGCAGTGTGCCGTTATATTGTTTGCTTGCAGGGGCACTCGGCGCAGCGACCTCAGCCTTGGCGATCGACCAATCAAAGGTGACATCTTCTTGCGCGCCGCCAATCCACTCGTAGTTGGTCTTATCCTCAATCGAAACGGTGACTGAATAATTGCCCGCATTCGTTTGAGAGAGATCGCTCCCGGACATGGTCATCGTCTCTTCCGCGAACCCTTTGATGACGAACGCGTGCGCCGAGTCCTTTTGATAGGTGAACGACTGCGTATCCGCCGTGGGCTTCGCGAGCTGTGCTTTGGAAATTACGAAGGTATTCTGAAGCATAGAGCTTCCAAACGTATAGTTGGTCGTATCCGTAAGCGTGAGGGTGAGAGTGTAAGTGCCCGCGTTGTGGATTGTTTCATTCGAAACCGTCTTCGGATATGTTACGTTGAAGCTATAAACGTCCTTTTCGCCTTTGCAAACGCCCGTGACGGTGACCAAATTCCCCTCTGTATACGTTGTGCCGTCATACGTCTTGCCCGTGACCGTCCATTTCACCGTAAGCGTAGCCTTCTCGATCGTGAAGGGGTAGGAATCCGTGGAGCCTTCGAACGTGTAGTTGGGATTCGCCGTCGAAACGGTGATCGTGTACGAATCCGCATTCTGAATGGTCTTTCCGCCCTCGACGGTATAGTTGAAGGTCAATTCATCGGTGCCTTGAATTTTACCGATTTCGACGTATTCATCCCCCGTGTGCGATTTACCGTCGTAGATCTTGTTAACACCGCTCTTTTCTTTCACCGTGAGCACAGCCTTCGCGATCGTGACGGTGAAAGTTGCGCTGATTGCATCGTAGTTGCCGCCGTCCGCAGGTACGGTGTACGTCACGACATAAGTGCCCGCATTCTGATAGGTGGGCGCGCCGTTCTGCGATCCGCCGCCGTCGAAAGTATACGACGTAATTTGCGGCGTGCCGAACTTGGAAGTCGCATTGAACGCGACGGTTTGCGCACTGCCGTTGTAGGTGAGTTCTTTGTTGTCAGCTTGTGTTTCAGTAAATGCGTTGGTGCCTTTCGTGATCTCGAAGGTCAGCGTGAGCGGGGCAGATTCTTGGTCGCCGCTCTTATCCGCCCAACGATAGTTGGCGGAATCCTTAAGCGTGAGGGTGACGCTGTACTTCCCGGCGTCGGTGCCGCCTTCATTTTTCGTAACCTGATAGAGCGAATCGCCCGGAACCGCGGCAGTTTGATTCTCACCGTTATACGTCTTGCTTGCGATTTCCGGCACGGTGACAGTCGCCTTCGCGATCGTGACGGTGTAGGAGCCGTTCGCTTCTTCGTAGTTGTCGCCCGCAGAGACTTTGTAGTAGACCTTCCCGCTGTCGGCAACATTGATGAGCTCAAATGCCTCGCCGTAGCTTTCCGTTCCGTTCTTGCTATATGTGACGGTGAATTCGCCGATCGGGCTACCGTTTACGCCCTTCACTTCGGTAACCTTAGCAAAGTGATTTTCGCCGTTATACGTTGCGCTGACGTCTTTGGGATTGGTCACCGTGAGCTTCGCCTTCGCGATCGTGAGGGTGAAGGAAAGGCCCTCCATCTTGTCGTACTTGGCGGAATCGGTCGGGGTAATGGTATAGGTGTAATTCCCGCCGTCTGCGACGTTTGTGAAGGAATTTCCAACGGATTTCCCGCCCTTAAAGATTTCAACGGTAAACCCAACGGAATCGTCGCTGTCTTTGACGGTGAACGTAACGGAGTGCGATGTTCCGTCATAGGTGAAGGAATTGCCTCCTACCGTAACGTCGAGTTTATAATTGGTGATCGTAATGGTGATCGCATAGGAAAGTGTGATATTTGCGGTCACGTCCTCCCCGTTTAAGGTCACTTTATAAGGTTCCGTCCATTCAAAATCGCCGCTAAGATCCGTCCCATTGAGCGAGTAGGATCTGGTCGTTGCGCCTTCGAGCTTAGGATCTTTCAGCTTCAACGTACCGACCAACTCAAACTTCGGATCGGACAGCGTGAGGGTAGAAGATGACCAACCGGAGCCGATGGTCTTGGTGGCCGTCTCGCTCACCGTAAGGATGAGCTTCGTAATCGTGAAGGCGAGCTTGTATTCGGCGGATTCGTCGTCTCCGCTCCTATCCGCCCAACGATAGTTTCTCGCATCGGTGAGCGCAAGGACGACATCGTAATCGCCGGCGTTCGTTCCGCCTTTATTTTCCTTCACGGTATAATGAGAAGCGCTCGGAACCGAAACATCGGCGGTTTGATTCTCTCCGTTATACGTCTTGCTCTCAATTTTCGTCGGCGCGGTGACAGTCGCCTTTGCGATCGTGATCGAGAAGGATCCCGAAGAGGTCAAAGCGTAGTTGGCGAGGACGTCCTTTCCGTCTCTCGTCGCGGAAACCGCATATGTGACCGTATAACTGCCCGCCTGCTTGATGTCTTTGAGCGCGGAAATGGAATCTTCATGATCGGAGCTGATCGTATAGGAGACGGAGATTGCGTCGCCATACACGCCCTCCGAAACGGTGACCCCGTTCCACGAGAAGGAGTTGCCATAGGTGCCGTTCTGCGCATCGGGCGCCGTCACGATGAGCGCTTTCTTGGCTACCGTGAAGGTCGCATTCGTATAGGTGAGCGCGTAATCGGGAAGGAGCTCTTCAAGCCCCTGCACGGTGAGCTCGTAGCTCCCATCCTTGTAGCCGAGCTTTTCATAGGAAGAACTCTTGTCAACGAGGAAGGTATACTTGCCCGCTTCGGGCGCGCTCTCGCCGATCACAAAGCCATCGAAGGAAGCGGTGAACTTGTACTCGTCGCCATAGGTGAGCGCGGCGGAGGCTTCGCCGTTGACATGAAGGGTGACGGCGAGACCTTTCTGTGTAACTTTGAAGTCGTCGGAGGTCACCGTTACGGCATAGTTCGCCGCTTCGAGCTTGAGTGTGACGGTATACTCCCCGACATGGTACCCCTCGAAGTCCTCTCCGTCCGTGCGGGCATAGATGTAGGAAGGCGCGCCGAAGACGGTTTCGAATGTCTCTTCGTAAGCGAGTTCGGGATCGCTATGGGTGGGCGCGGGCTTGTTGCCGTAGACGAGATCGCCCTGCGTGACGGTGACGGCGATCTGCTTCTTTTCGATATGGAGCGTCGCGTTTTGATAGGTGACTTCGTAGTCGGAGAGGTCGCCGAGATTTGTCACTTTAACGGTGTACTCGCCGACGCCGAGCTTTGCATAGGACGAATTGCCATTGAACGTGAACGCCTTCTCCGCGGTCAATTTCGTCTCTTCGCCATCGATGAATCCCTCGAAGGTCACAGCGGGCGTATAGGCTTCGCCGTAGGCAAGAGTTTCCTCTGCTTCTTCATTGACGGTGACGGTGACAGTGAGCGATTTCTTCGCAACTTGGAACGCGCAATAGCGTGCGGACGAACTGCCGTAGTTGATCGTCACCTCGTAGTTTTCCGCCTCGTTGAGCGCGGCGGTGAGGCGATAATCCCCGACATGGTACCCCTCTACGGGCTTTTCGTCCTCGCGGGCATAGCTGTAATCGATCGTGCCGCCGAAGACGGACTTGAAACTGTCTTCATAGACAAATCCATCGAACGCCGCCTCGTTGGGCGCGATCGGATCGCCGTAGGTGAACTTCTCTTCGATGGAAACGGTGACGGTGAGCGGTTTCTTTTCGACCGTGAAGGAGAGCGAGGAAGCGCCGTTATAAGTATAGGAAACGGCGTAGTCGGTAAGGCCTTCGAGCCCCGTCACGGCGACGGTATACGTGCCGACGGTGAGCTGTTCGGTAAAATCGGCTTCGCCCTTGCGGTAGACGATCTTCGCGCCTTTGGTCAATTCCGCCTCTTCGCCGCCGATAAATCCTTCATAGGAAAGGGCGGGCGTGAGCGTATCGCCGTAGACGGAATTCCCGTTTTTCAAACCGTCCACTTGGGCGGCGACGGTGAGATCTTTCGGGGTGACTTGGAACTTCCCGCCGTTCACCGTGATCGCATAATTCGCCGCTTTGAGCTCGAGCGTGACGGTATACTTCCCGACATGGTACCCCTCTACGGGCTCATTGTCCTCGCGGGCATAGATGTAATTGATCGCGCCGAAGACGGATTCGAACGTCTCGCCGTAGGCAAATTCGGGCGATCCGTAAGCGGGTGCGGGCCGGTTGCCGTAGACGACGTCGGAAGCGGTCACGTCGAACGTGATGGGCTTGGGCGCGATCTCGAGCGTTTTCAGTTCGCTCTCGTACCAATAGGTGACATCATAATCCTTTTCGAACCACGTCCCCTCGCCCGCATTCGGGAGCACGATCCCGAGGGTGTACGTCTTCGCGGCGAACTGACCCGAGGAGTTTTCGCCGTCGAGCGTAAGGTAGGCGCCCGCGGTGTAAGTACTCTGCTCCGAGCCGTAAAATCCGTCGTATCCCTCTTTTTGATAGGAGAAGACGGGCCTTACCGTATCGCCGTAGTAATAGACGCCATCCCTGAGGCTTTGAAGGGAGAGCCCGATGTAGAGAGTGCGGGGCTTGACGGTGAAGGTCTTGGTGACGATCTCGATCGCATAGTTGGGCGCGGCGGAGCTATCGTAGTTGACGCCCGCCGTATAGGGCGTTTCGGAGGCGTGGAACTCCGACGCCCGCTCGCCGCCGAAGAAGTAGGCGATCGAAGGGACGTTACTTCCGAACACCGAGCCGACCGTATCGCTTGCGATCAGCCCCTCATAGAGGATGCCGCCGCGGAACGTTGCGCCTTGGGGCGTCTCCGAAAGAGCGGAAAGCGCCGCGGGCTTTGCGCCGTAGGTGAGCTCATAGGAAGCGAGGTGAACGGTGAGTTTGAGCGCCTTGGGGTTGATCTTGAAGGAGACGGGCTCCCCGTAGGTGATCTCATAGTTCGCCGCCGCGTAACCCGTCAGCGAGACGGTGAAACTGCCCACATTGCGGGGCATGGTACTGCCGAGGGACCGGTCGCCGTCCGAATAGACGAACGAGCCCGTCGCACTCATGACGCCCGAGACGGGAGAACCGTCCGACGCGGTATCCTCGGGGATCAACCCCTGAAATACCCGCTTGGGCGCGGGAAGGGTGCCGTAGGTGAGCTCGGTCTCGGTAAGGCTTGCGGAGATCGTAAGGGGCGCCTTTTCGACGGTGAACTCCGCGGAGACGACCTCCTTCAAGTCGTAGTTCTTGAAGTTGTCGCTGTCCTTGATCGCAGACTTCTCGGCGGTGACAACGTAGTCGCCTGCCGTAAAGCGGCGGGCCGCATTGAAGTAAACGCCGCTCTTCGTGAAGGAATAAGCGGAAACGGAGAACTTTTCAAGGTCCTCTTCGATGACGTCCACGAGCTCGAAGGAATAGGTGGGCGCGTTGCCGTAGACGCAGCCTGTGGCTACGATCTTCACGGACATCGTCCGCTTGGCGACGAGGAAATGCCCGTCCTCCGCGTCGTGGAGCTCATAGTTTTGGTTGTCGCCGTCGAAGCCGACCAGCGAGACGCCGTGGGAGCCGACGGGGATGGTCTCCTCGTGGTACCGTGTGCCGTCTACGTCGAAGAGCGGATCGCCGAGTACGCTCGCGGTCTCGCCGTAAGCGAAGGGAGAACCGCCGGCGCCCGCAAGGACGCCCGACGCGCTGCTCTCCGCGAAATCGATGTGGTAGTGGTTGGAAAATCCCGTGCCATAGGTATAGTCGTCCACTTCGAACGAGACGTCTAAGGGCTTGGGAAGGATGGTGCAACCGAGATAGCCGTTCTGCCCGCCCGCGCCGTAGAAGAGATTGGAATCTTGGGGTCCGAAATCGTAGTTGGCGAGTTCTTCGATCGCCGCGGTGATCTCGTAGCTTCCGCGGGGAAGTTTTTCGGTAAACGTCTTCCCGAGCGTCGTATTCTTATAAATATAGGAAAGGGCGATGAGGTCTTCGCCGTCGTCGTATTGGAAGCCCTCATAAACGGCGGTGAGCGCGGGAAGCCCGTCGCCGTAGACCATCGTCACGGAGGCGGGGTCGATGGTGAACCGCGCGGTCAAGGTCGCCTTATCGACGGTGATGAGCGGCTCCTTGGGCGTGTGCGCGGTATCGCGGTAGACCATCTGCGACGTGGAGAGCGACTGCTGTTTGCCCTCGCTGTCCGTATACTCGTACGTCGCGGTGACGTTCACCTGCAATTCATAGGCGCCGGCGTCGCGGAGGCGGTACTGAGCTTCCGTGCCCGCGGGAAGCTGTTTGCCGCCCAAGCTCCCCTGCCACTCGTAGGAGTACTCCAAGCCCTCGGGATGCCCGAGCCCGGTGACGTAGACAAAATCGTCGTCGCCGCCGTAGATGAGGTCGCCCGCGCCGATGCTCGCACCCGTCAGACGGATGCCGATGCGCGCGTAGAGGTGGACGTCCACGTCGGACATCTCCGTCCCCTTCTCGAAGGGTTGGGTGAAGGCGGGATCGTAGAACCAATTCCCGTCGAACGTAAAGGGCGAGGAGATGCCTTCGAGCTGGTTGACCGAAGCGGGAAGCTCGATCTCCTCCTCGTATTCCACTTCGTTGAGCTGTACCTTATCGAGGAAATGCAGATAGACGGGATAGCTGAGCTTATGGAAGAGCAGAATGATCTCGGTGCGCGCCGTGATGTTGGTGAACTCCGAGCTATAATCGAAGAAGAAATAATGCTCGTGCTCGGGGATCTCGGGCGCGGCGGCGTCCTCCCCGGGATAGACGCGCTGACTGCTGACGAGGTCGCCCGTGAGCCCGTCGCGGAAGGTGACGAGGATCCGCCCGTCGTCCGTCTCTACGTCCTCCGCGGTGAATACGGCGTAGAACGTGACGGGATCGGTGACGACGTACTCGGTGACGAGGGAGTCCGCCTCATGCCCCGTAAGATTCCATCCGCGGAAGGAGTATGTGAAATTGTCGTCCGCTTCCTTTTCGGGCGGCGTTTCGGGGAAGACCACGGCGTCCCCGTAGAGCGCCTTCTGCGTCGAATACACTTCCGTGCCGTTCATGAACGTCACGGTGTAGGTGTCCTCATGGTAGGTAAACGAGCAGCCGAAGCCGACCGACGCGAATAATCCGACGGTCAAAACCAACATGAGTGCAAGCCAGAGCTTCTTTTTCATTCCAAACCTCCAAAGAAGTATTTTGCGGCGGAATGCCCCGCCGACGGGTAAGCAGAATGCGTAAGTCGGTCCCACGGGCGCAATGCGCCGCGAGACATATGTACCGATATTATAATAACTTTCATCAATTAGGTCAAGGAAAATTGCATAGAAAATCTCAAAAATTCTCACCCCCCCCCGTTTTTGACTTAAATTCATCGTAATATATTATTATGTTTCAAGATTATTTAATGTCAAAAATTACCATTTCGCCGAAGCAACGGCCCGGGAGACCGATCTCGCTCCTTCCGCGGACGGAAAATCGGGAGCAAACGGGGCGCCGCCGTATAGATAGTATGGAAAAGGCGCCCGCGAAAATTTCGCGGACGCCCGACGATCTTCGAAAAATTTTTCGCCGCCGCAGGGAAGCGGCGCTCCCCTCTCTTCCGTTTCTTCGCCCTCTTGCGGCGCGGTGCGGCTTTTTGTACGCCTTCCCTCGGGCATGGATGCCCCGTTTTTGTTCTAAAACCTCTTCATGCCTTAAAATCTACCGTCTCCCCCCCCCAACCGTGCGCAAAGTTTTCCCTTTTTTCTTTACCTTCGGACATGGGTGCCCCGTTTTCATAACCCAAGCCCGCCCCGCAAAAATGCGGGGCGGGCTTGGGATCCGAGCCGGACCT
>CANQXA010000004.1 GCA_947627765.1 uncultured Clostridia bacterium | reverse complement strand
CTGCCGTATCTGTTTCAGAGAACTTGCCTACAAGGGGCAGATCCCCGGCGTGAAGAAGTCGAGTTGGTAAGGAGGCAAGAGATGACAGATCCTATCGCAGATATGCTCACAAGAATCAGAAACGCTCTCACGGTCAAGAAAGAGACGGTGGAGATCCCCGCTTCCAATATGAAGAAGGAGATCGCCCGCATTCTTCTCGAAGAGGGCTACGTCTCGGGAGTCGAACTCAAAGAGGACGGCTACGAGGGGAAGATCGTCATCACGCTCAAGTACGCCGAGGGCAAGTCGGTCATCGGCGGGCTCGAGAGGATCTCCAAGCCCGGTCTGAGAACGTACAGCGGCGCAAAGACCATGCCGAAAGTGCTCGGTGGATACGGCATCGCCATTGTCTCCACCAACAAAGGCATCATGACGGATAAGCAGGCGAAGCGCCAGAACGTCGGCGGCGAAGTGCTCTGCTATATCTACTAAGGAGGGAACATATGTCGAGAATCGGTAAAAAGGTGATCGCAGTTCCCGCGGGCGTCTCCGTCGGCTTTGAAAACGGCGTGGTTACGGTCAAGGGCGCCAAGGGCACGCTTACGCGTGAGATCAAGGGCAATATCGACGTCAAGCATGAGGGTGCCGAAGTTCACGTTCTCGCGCTCGACGAAACCGCCGAGACCAACGCCCGCCACGGGCTGTACCGCGCTCTGATCGCGGACATGGTCAAGGGCGTCTCCGAAGGCTTTACAAAGGGGCTCGAGATCAAGGGCGTCGGCTGGAAGGGCGCGATGCAGGGCAACAAGCTCGTATTGAACGTCGGTTTCTCCCATCCCGTCGAGTTCACGCAGCCCGAGGGTATCAAACTCGAATGCCCCAACCCCACGGAGATCGTCGTCTCCGGGATCGATAAGACTTTGGTCGGGCAGGTCGCCGCGGATCTCCGCGCGATCCGTACGCCCGAGCCCTATCACGGCTACGGCATCCGCTACAAGGGCGAGCACGTCGAGCACAAGGAAGGCAAGACTTCCGGCAAGGGCAAGAAGTAAAGGAGCGTGAAGATATGATAACGAGAATCGATAAAAACGCTGTAAGACAGCGGCGCCACGAGCGCGTGCGGAAGCTCATTTCCGGCACGGCGGAGTGCCCGCGCCTGTCCGTATACAGGAGCACGAAGAATATCTACGTTCAGTTCATCGACGATGTGAACGGCGTCACGCTCGCCTCCGCGTCCACGCTTGAAAAGAGCGTCAAGGGCGAGACCGAGGGGAAGACCAAGACCGCGGCGGCAAAGATCGTCGGCAAGATCGCCGGCGAACGCGCCAAGGAAAAGGGCATCGAGACGGTCGTATTCGATCGCGGCGGCTACCGTTATACGGGGCGCGTACAGGCGATCGCAGACGGCGCGCGGGAAGCCGGACTTCAGTTCTGAGGAGAGAATCATGGCAAGAGAAAACAGAACGCAGAGAAGACAGGAAGAGAACGACGGTCTCATCAAAAAGCTGATCGAGATCAACCGCGTCAGCAAGACGGTCAAAGGCGGCAAGAATATGCGCTTTGCGGCGCTGGTCGTCGTCGGCGACGGCAACGGCAAAGTGGGATATGGCACGGGGAAGTCCAAGGAGGTCCCCGAGGCGATCGAGAAGGCGACGCAGGCGGCCAAGAAGAACATGATCAAGGTCGCGGTCGTCGATACGACCATTCCCCACGAAGTGCTCGGGAAATTCGGCAAGGGCGCCGTTTTGATGCTCCCCGCCGCCGAAGGTACCGGCGTCATTGCGGGCGGTCCCGTGCGTGCGGTCATGGAGGCCGCGGGCATCAAGAATATCAGAACGAAGTCTCACGGCACGCAGAATCCCGGCAACTGCATCAAAGCGACGGTCGCGGGGCTTGCGGAGCTCAAGACCGCCGAACAGATCGCGGCGCTTCGCGGCAAGTCCGTCGAAGAGATCGTGGGCTAAGGAGGGAGCATGGTTAAGGTAACGCTTGTAAAGAGCCCCATCGGTGAGGTGAAATCCGTCAAGGCGACGGTGGAATCTCTCGGGCTCAAAAAGATCCGCTCCGAGAAGACCTTTGAAGACAATCCCGCGCTCCGCGGCAAGCTCAAAAAGGTCGGGCACCTCGTCAAAGTCGAGGAGATTTAAGGAGTCAACAATGAGAATTGATACGATTTCTCCCGCCGAGGGAGCAAGAACATCGGCAAAGCGTCTCGGCCGCGGCATCGGTTCGGGCCTTGGCAAGACGAGCGGCAAGGGCCACAAGGGTCAGTGGGCGCGTTCGGGCGGCGGGGTCCGCCCCGGGTTCGAAGGCGGCCAGATGCCTCTCGCGCGCAGACTTCCCAAGCGCGGCTTCCACAACAAGTTCCGCAAGGAATACGTCATCGTCAATCTTTCCGCGCTCTGCGATCTTCCGGCAGGCACGCAGGTGGATTACGATTTCGTGATGGAAAACGGGCTTGCCAAGTCCGTCAAGAACAATTTCGGGCTCAAAGTGCTCGGTAGCGGCGAACTGAAAGTCGCGCTCAACGTGAAGGCGGCGAAGTTCTCCGCGGCCGCGAAGTCCGCGATCGAAGCGGCGGGCGGCACGGCGGAAGCTGCCGAGTGACCCGTCACCCGCGCTTTCGCACGGAGAAAGGAGCGATGAAATGATCGAAACTCTAAAAAACGCCTTTCGCAATAAGGATATCCGGAAGAAGCTGCTGTTGACGTTGCTCATTCTGTTCGTATTTCGTCTCGGGTGCTACATTCCCGTACCCGGGCTTTTGAGATCGACATTCCATGACGCGATCAACACCAACGCCTTCTTACAGCTCATGAGCGGTATCACGGGCGACGCGCTCGCCAACGGTACGCTGTTTGCGCTCGGGATCGGTCCTTACATCAATGCGTCCATTATCATCCAGCTGCTCACGGTGGGGATCCCCTACCTTGAGAGGCTTTCCAAGCAAGGGGAAGAGGGCAGGAAGAAGATCACGATGTACACCCGCCTTCTCACCATCATCCTTGCGGTCATCCAATCCGTCGGGATCATCGTCAACTTTGCGATGAGAGACGGCGGCAGTGCGATCCAGTCCGAGCTGTTCTTCGACCAGACGTGGCTTGCGGGCATCTACATGACGATCGTCTATACGGCGGGTTCCTGCTTGGTCATGTGGCTGGGCGAGCGCATCACCGACTACGGCATCGGCAACGGCATCTCGATGATTATCTTTGTCGGTATTATCTCGACGGGCGGTATCTCCATTTGGACGGAGATCCTCGCCGTGTTCACCGACGGTGCGAGCCACCTTCTGAGCCTCGGGCTCTTCGCGGTCATCGCGGTCATCGTGTTCTTCGCGATTGTCTACGTCGATCTCGCGGAACGGAAGATCCCCGTGCAGTACGCCAAGCAAGTGCGCGGGACGAAGATGTACGGCGGGCAGTCCTCCGTCATTCCCATGAAGATCACGGGGAGCGGCGTCATGCCTCTCATCTTCGCGTTCGCGATCCTGTCCTTCCCGTCCATGCTGATCAGCCTCTTCTGGCCCAACACCACGGCGGCGGATAACCTCGCGATCTGGTTCTCGGGCTCTTCGCCGATGTGGTACGGCAGGACGATCTATTCCGTTGCGCTCTGCCTGCTCATCTTCGCGTTCGCATTCTTCTATGCGCAGATCGAGTTCAATCCCGACGACGTCGCGAAGCAGATCCAGAGCAACGGCGGGTTTATCCAAGGGATCCGTCCCGGCAAACCCACGGCGGCATACCTCAAAAAGATCAACAAGCGCATTACGCTCTTCGGGGCGATCTTCCTCACCTTGGTCGCGTTCATCCCCTCCGTCGCATTCAGCTGGACGGGTAGCGCGAGCCTCGTGAACGTCTTCTCGACGACCGGTATCCTCATCGTCGTCTCGGTTGCGCTCGAGTTCGATAAGCAGTTGCAGTCGCAGATCATGATGAAGAACTATAAAGGGTTCCTGAAGTAAGGTTTTATAAGTTTCGGCGAAAATCTTTCCGAAGGAAATCTTTTCGCCGAGGAAATGAGCCCCTGCGCCTTAACCCGCGTGGTCCTCTCGTTCGTTTCAACGGACAATGTGCGTCCCGTGGGGCGCAAATAGGGGCGCGTAGCGCAAAAGCGTGGTTTTGCTCGCGCAAGGGATTGGAAAGCAAGTTTCGGCGAAAATCTTTCCGAAGGAAATCTTTTCGCCGAGGAAATGAGCCTACCCGCCTTAACCCGCGTGGTCCTCTCGTTCGTTTCATCGGACAAGAAGCCTACGGTAGTGTGGCAAATAGGGTCGCCCTACTTCGCCTACGGCTCGTGCCGCGCTTAGAGAAATAGAACGCGCGCGGGGCGCCCGAAGTGAATTCGGGCTAAGGCAAGTAATTGAAGTAATTACGCGAACTGCGTATTTGCTCGCATTTCCGCAGTTGAGGTAATAAACGCTTAATCGAACACCCACCCTTCGGGGCGCTTGTTCGAGCGACGGGTCGCTTCTACCCCCTCCTCGGGAGGGGGACCCCCAAGGGGGTGGGGCGCATGAGTAGCGTCCTGCCCGAACCCAAAAGGAGTTAAATATGAATCTGATCCTTCTCGGCGCGCCCGGCGCAGGCAAGGGTACGCAGGCAACCAAGATCTCCGACCGTTACGGCCTCGTCCACATCTCCACGGGGGACATCTTCCGCGCGAACATCAAGGGCGGGACGCCCATCGGTCTTCTCGCGAAGTCTTACCTCGATAAGGGCGAACTCGTGCCCGACGATGTGACCGTCGCCATCGTCAAGGACAGACTGACTTGGGACGACTGCAAGAACGGCTATCTTCTCGACGGCTTCCCCCGCAACCTGTTTCAGGCAGAGGAGCTCGATAAGTTCGCCAAGATCGACGGGGTCGTCAATATCAACATCGATTTCGGGCTTCTGATGGACCGTCTCTGCGGCAGAAGAGTGTGCAAGGAGTGCGGCGAGAGCTATCATGTCTCCACGCTTGGCGGCAAGACGACGTGCGCCCGTTGCGGCGGCGAGCTCTACCAGAGAAAGGACGACAACCCCGAGACCGTAGGTTCCCGCCTTGCCGTCTACACCGAGCAGACCGCTCCCCTCATCGACTACTACACGAAGAAGGGCATCATTCTCAACTTCACAGGCACCGAGGCGCCCGCCGAAGTGCTCTTCGAGGAAGTCAAGAAAGTGCTCGACGATCTTGCGAAATGATCTTCGTAAAGAGTGAAAAAGAGATCGGACTCATGCGCGAGCCGTGCGCCATCGTACGGGACTGTCTCAGTTTCGTAGGCGAACGCATCGGCGCGGGCATGACCACGAAGGAGGTAGACGAGCTCGTCGAACGTTTTATCCGTTCCTGCGGCGCCCAACCTTCCTGCCTCGGCTATTGCGGCTATCCCGCCTCGGCGTGCGTCTCGGTCAACGAGGTCGTCGTCCACGGGATCCCCGATGGCCGCGTGTTGAAGGAAGGGGACATCGTCAGCGTAGACCTCTGCGCCTACAAGAACGGCTTTCACGGCGACGGCGCCCGTACCTTCCGTATCGGCAAGGTAGACGAGGAGAGCGATAAGCTCATCCGCGTCACCGAAGAGTGCTTCTTCCGGGGCATCGAAGGGCTCCGCGCGGGCACCCCCCTCTACGACATCGGCTACCGCGTCCAACAGCACGCGGAGGAGAACGGATTCTCGGTGATCCGCGCCTATACGGGGCACGGGATCGGGAGAGAGATGCACGAAGATCCCTCCGTTCCCAACGTCGGAAGGAGAGGGACGGGCGTCCGTCTCCCCGCCGGAGCGGTCATCTGCGTAGAACCCATGATCGCCGCAGGCACCTTCCGCGTGAAGGTCCTGCCCGACGAATGGACTGCGGTGACCCTCGACGGAGGGCGCGCGGCTCATTACGAGAACACCGTGGTCGTCCGCGAGGACGGCGTGGAAATTCTGACGCTCTAAGAGCGGAACCGGAGGTAGTATGTCCAAGGACGACGTCATCGAAGCGGAAGGGCGGGTCATCGAAGCGCTCCCCAACGCGACATTCAAGGTGCGGCTCTCCAACGGGTATGTGATCACTGCATACATTTCGGGGAAGCTCCGCATGAACTATATCCGTATCATCGAGGGAGACAACGTCAAGCTCGAGATGAGCCCCTACGATCTCACCAAGGGGCGCATTACTTGGAGAAGCAAGAACTGACATTTAAGTTTCGGCGAAAATCTTTGTTTCGCAAAATTCTTCCGAATAGAAGCTCCCTGCGGGGCAAAATAAGGGCAAAGAATTTTGCGAGGGGTAAGCCCGCTTCATCCCATAACGGTTCGCCCGCAGACCGAATTGTCCTCAAAGACAATAAGCCTACGGTAGTGTGGCAAATTGGGGCGCCCACGCCCGAAGTGAATTCGGGCTAAGGCAAGAGATTGGAAAGTAAGTTTCGGCGAAAATCTTTGCTTCGCAAATCTTTTCGTCGAGGGGTAAGCCCGCTTCATCCCATAACGGTTCGCCCGCAGACCGAATTGTCCTCAAAGACAATAAGCCTACGGTAGTGTGGCAAATGGGGGCGCGGGGCGCCCGAAGTAAATTCCGCCTAAGGCACACTCAAAATCAACATAGAGGTAGAAAAAAATGAAAGTCAGACCTTCCGTCAAGCCCATGTGCGATAAGTGCAAAGTCATCAAGAGAAACGGAAAAGTTATGGTAATTTGTTCCAAAAACAAGAGCCATAAGCAAAGACAGGGTTAAAAATCGGTTGACTAATTTGCGTCTTAATGGTATAATAGTCTCCGCGGCTTTGGGAAAGTCCGCGGAAAACGTGTGATGTAGGCTGAATTTCCCGCAACAAAGGGTGCGGGAAGTCGGCTTGCTTTGCGCTTAAAAGAAAAAATTATCCGGATCCGCACGGGAAATATTTTCCACTGTTTCCCTTCGGCTCTGTAAAAATAGAAAATCATCATTACCGAAAAAACACGGAGGTTTCAAGTTACATGGCACGTATTGCCGGTGTGGATTTACCGAGAGAAAAGCGTATCGAAATCGGTCTTACCTACATTTACGGAATCGGTCTTTCTACGTCGAAAAAGATCCTCGAATCTACGGGGATCGATCCCGACACGAGAGTGAAGGATCTCGACGAGACCGCTGTTTCCAAGCTCAGAGAATACATCGACCATCACCTCACGGTGGAGGGCGAACTCAGAGGACAGGTCAGCCTCAACATCAAGCGTCTGATGGAGATCGGATGCTATCGCGGCGTGCGCCACAGAAAGGGTCTTCCCGTCCGCGGGCAGAGCACCAAGCGCAACGCAAGGACCCGTAAGGGACCTCGCCGTACGGTCGCGAACAAGAAGAAGTAAGGAGATAAGTCATGGCAGCGAATAAGAGAACGGTTGTTTCGCGCAAGCGCAAAGAACTTAAAAAGGTGGACAAGGGTCAGGTCCATATCCAGTCCACGTTCAACAATACCATCGTCACGATCACCGATATGAACGGAAACGCGATCTCCTGGTCGAGCGCGGGCGCGCTCAACTACCGCGGTTCCCGTAAGGGCACGCCGTTTGCCGCGCAGATGGCGGCGGAGACGGCGGCAAAGGCCGCGAAGGAGCACGGGCTCCGTTCGGTGGAAGTCTACGTCAAGGGTCCCGGCGCAGGCAGGGAATCTGCGATCCGCGCGCTTGCGAATTGCGATCTCGAGGTGACGCTCATTTCCGACGTCTCTCCCATCGCCCACAACGGGTGCCGTCCGCCCAAGCGCAGAAGAGTTTAAGGAGGGGAGTAAGAAATGGCAGTTTACAGAGAAGCGAAATGCAAACTTTGCAGAAGAGAGGGCGGCAAGCTCTTTTTGAAGGGCGACAAGTGTTACAGCGAGAAGTGCCCCTTCAATAAGCGTCCTCTTCCCCCCGGACAGCACGGCGCAGGCAGAAAGAAGGTCTCCGAATACGGGCTTCAGCTCCGTGAAAAGCAGAAGACGAAGCGCATCTACGGCGTGCAGGAAGGGCAGTTCCGCCACTACTACGAGATCGCCGAGCGCATGAAGGGGATCACGGGCGAGAATATGCTCTCCCTCCTTGAAAGAAGGTTGGATAACGTGGTATTCCGTATGGGGATCGGCGCGTCGCGCACGCAGGCAAGGCAGCTTGTCAACCACGCCCACCTCGCCGTCAACGGCAGAACGGTCACCGTGCCCTCCTATATCGTCAAAGCGGGCGACGTGATCACCGTCAAGGAAAACAGAAAGAACAATAAGTACTTCGAGCAGATCAAATCGATGAAGGCGGGCACCCTTCCCAAGTGGCTGGAATTCGATCCCGAGAAGCTCGAGGGAAAGGTATTGGCGCTTCCTACCCGTGAGGACGTAGACAGTCAGATTGCTGAGCATATGATCGTCGAGTTGTACTCCAAGTAATCAACAATCAAATAAGGAGGTAGCTACATGATCGAAATGGATATGCCCAAGATCGAGGTCACGGAGAGCGAAGACAAGTCGTATGCACGGGTCGTCGTAGAGCCGCTCGAGAAGGGGTTCGGTCTTACGATAGGCAACTGCCTGAGAAGAATTTTACTCTCCGCGCTTCCCGGCGCCGCCGCACAGGGGATCCGCTTTCCCGACGGAACGGTCAAGCACGAGTTCTGCGCTATCCCGGGAGTAAAAGAAGACGTCACCGAAATCATCCTGAACCTCAAACTTCTCGCGATCAAGACGAGGGTCACCGACAAAGATTATACCAAAACGCTCCGCCTCGTGAAAGAGGGTCCCGCGCACGTTACCGCGGCGGACATCTCGCAGGACGCGGAGGTCGAGATCATCAACTCCGATCAGTACATTTGCACGATCGACGAGGGCGGCAAGATCGATATGGAGATCACGATCGGCCGCGGCAGAGGGTATCACCCCGCCAAGGACAACAAACAGCCGACCATTGATTATATCCCCATCGATTCCATCTATACGCCCGTCAAGAAGGTCAATTACAACGTCGAATCCGCCCGCGTGGGGCAGAATATCGACTACGACCGTCTCACCATCGAGGTCTGGACGGACGGCACGTTCTCGGGCAAGGAGATCGTCTCCCTCGCCGCGAAGATCATGCAGGATCACATCAGCCTGTTCGTCAATCTCTCGGATACCATCAAGGACATGGATATCCTTGTCAAGACGGACGACGACAAACAGCAGCAGATTCTCTCCATGAAGATCGAGGATATGGACTTCTCCGTCCGTTCCTACAACTGCTTGAAGAGAGCCAACATTCACACCGTGGAAGATCTCATTCGCAAGACGGAGGATGATATGCTGAAGGTGAGAAACCTCGGCAAGAAGTCTCTCGACGAAGTCATCCAGAAGCTCGAGGCGTACGGTCTTTCTCTCGAAAAAAAGGAGGATTAAATCATGCCGGGTAAATTGGGCAGACCCACGAAGGAGAGAATGGCGATTCTCAGAAATCAGGCTTCGCAGCTCCTGTGGTATGGAAAAATCGAAACTACGGCTTCCCGCGCGAAGGAGCTTCAGCCCTACGTCGAGAAGCTGATCACCAAGGCGATCAATACCTATGAGGACGTTGTGGAGGTCGAGGTCGTCGCCAAGGACAAGAAGGGCAAGGAGATCAAGACGACCGCCTATAAGGACGGTCCCAAGAAGCTCGCCGCACGCCGCGCGATCATGGCGAAGACGTACGACTTGCAGGAGATCAAGCCCTTCGCCGAAAAGAAGAGCGACTTCAAGAAGCGCACGGGCAACATCCGGCACCCGCTGATGGAGAAACTCTTCAACGAGATCGCTCCCAAGTACGCAGAGCGCAAGGAAGAGCTCGGGCAGGGCGGCGGTTACACGAGGATCTATCTCCTCGGCCAACGCCGCGGCGACGCTGCGGAAGCGGCCATCATCGAACTGATCTAAGAACGGGGCGCCGCGGAGAATGCGGCGCCTCTTTTCCGCAAACCGAAGAAAAACAGCAAATTTCCCCGCCCGTCGCGGGGATTTTGTCATAACTCCACACAATTTTCACGCCGATAGGGGAGTTCCCTGTTGCAATTTGCAAATGGATATGGTATAATTAAGGGGAGAGGGTAGGCTTCTATGAAGAAAAAGATCATGTACTCGGCGATCCAGCCGAGCGGAAAATTGACTATCGGCAACTATGTGGGGGCGGTCCGTAATTGGCTGCGCCTTCAACACGAGTACAAATGTTACTTCGCCGTCGCCGATCTCCATGCCATCACCGTGCGGCAAGATCCCGAAGCGCTGAGAAAGCGGACGTTGGAGCTTGTCAGCCTCTACCTTGCTTGCGGGATCGATCCGTCCGTCTGCACGCTGTATATCCAGTCGCAGGTCTCCGCCCATGCGGCGCTCTGCTGGACGCTCAACACCGTCACCTATGTGGGGGAAGCCTCCCGCATGACCCAATTCAAGGATAAGAGCCAAAAACATTCCGATAATATCAATATGGGGCTCATGGATTACCCCGTCTTGATGGCGGCGGACATCCTGCTCTATCAGGCGCAGTACGTCCCCGTCGGCGCCGACCAAAAGCAACACGTCGAGCTCGCGCGCGACCTCGCGCTCCGCTTCAACAGCCGCTACGGTGAGACGTTTACCGTCCCCGAGCCGCTGATCGGAAAGGACGAGGGCCGCATCGCCTCGTTGCAGGACCCTTCCAAGAAGATGAGCAAGTCCGAGACGGAGAACCCCAACGCTTCCGTCTATCTCTCGGACGACCGCGATACCATTCTCCGCAAATTCAAGCGCGCCGTCACCGACAGCGAAAACTGCGTGCGCTTTTCCGAAGAGAAGTCGGGGATCTCCAATCTGCTCCGCATCTACTGCGCCTTTAAGGGCTGTACCATCGCCGAAGCGGAACGGGAGTTCGAGGGCAAGGGCTACGGAACGTTCAAGCTCGCGGTGGGGGAAACGGTCGCCGACGTCCTCACGCCCATCCAGAGCGAGCAGGCGCGCATTCTCGGGGACCGCGCCTATCTCAACGAACAGCTCGCCAAGGGCAAACGGAGCGCAAGCTACGCCGCATGGAAGACCCTTTCCGAGGTCTACCGCAAGGTGGGATTTTACCGGGGGGACTAATGTTCGGCTACGTTCGTTACGATTTGCCCAACCTGTTTGTCAAGGACGTCATGCTCTACAAGGCGCTCTACTGCGGGCTTTGCAGGAGCATCGGCGCGTCCTGCGGGCAGATGGCGCGGCTCGGGCTCTCCTACGACGTCACCTTTCTCTCGGCGATCCTTCACAACATGATGGGCGTGGACATCGTCGTCGAGCGCAGGAACTGCTTCGAACACGCCATCCGCAAACGTCCCATCGCCAAGACGGACGATCTCACCAAGGAGCTCGGCGCGCTCAACACCGTGCTCGTCTACCATAAGCTGACCGACGACGTGGAGGACGGCGGAAAGGGACGGGGCAAGCGCCTGTGGTTCAAACGGGGCTACCGCCGCGCCAAGCGGGATTACCCCGAGCTCGTCGGGATCGTCGAAAAATTTATGGGCGAGCAGGCGGAGACGGAGCGGCAAAAAACGCCCTCTTTGGACGCCGCCGCCGAACCCACCGCAAAGCTGATGGAACATCTTTCCGAACACTTCCTCGCGGACATGGGTACCCCCGATGCGCTCGGTCTCTTCTACGACGTCGGAAAATGGGTCTATCTGATCGACGCCTTCGACGACCTTGCGAAGGATCAAAAGAGCGGCGCCTATAATCCGTTTTTGCTCTCCTACGGCGAGAGCGACCGCGAAACACTTCTGAAAGAGCACGGCGAGGAGATCGGCTTCCTCTTCGATACCCTGTTCTATTCCATGCGCGAGCATCTCTCGAAGATCGCATTCCGCTTCAACCGCGACCTCACCGACAACGTGATCCTCCGCGGGATCCCTCTCGAGACCAAGCGGGTGCTCTCAGGTGAGCCGCCCAAGCGCATGAGCGTCAAAATCTGAACGGCGGAAACGCCGCAATCGTAACAAGAGGATCTTATGAAACAGTCTTATGAACTTCTCGGGCTCGACGAAACCGCCTCCACGGAGGAGGTTGAAGCCCGCTACAACGAGCTCAAAGCGAAGTACAACGAGGAGAAATGGCAGGACGGCGAGGCGGGCAACGCGGCGGCGAGAATGCTCGAAAAGCTCGACGCCGCCTATCAGGATATCCTCGACGAGCGCCGCGAAAGCGCGGAAGACGCATACCATGCCTCGGCGGCATTCGAAGATGTGGGCGCCGCCATCCGCAGCGGCGACCTTGCGCGCGCCCAACAGCTCCTCGACGGCTTCAACGAGCGCAACGCCGAATGGCACTATTTGCAGTCGGTCGTCTTCTACAAGAAGAATTGGATCAACGAGAGCAAGAAACAGCTCGAGATCGCGATCCAGATGGACGGCGCCAACGAGAAGTACCGCACGGCGTACGACAAGCTGAAAGGGCGCACGGAGTACAACACGCAGACGGGCGGAGCGCCCAATACCGACCCCAATGTCAATTCCGGCGGGGAGCAGATGGGGGGAAATTGGTGCACCAACTGCGCGAGTATGTGCTATACCTTCCTCTGCGTGAACTGTCTTTTCAATCTCTGTTGCAGCTGTCGCTGACGAGGCGAAACGATGCGAAGAAGGTCCAAATCGTTTGAGATCGCTCTTTCGGCGATGGCGTGCGCGATCGCGGCGGGCTGTCTGACGCTCGGCTCCTATGTCGATTTCATGCTCGCGGCGGGCTATCTTTTGGCGATCTTCGCGCTGATGATCCCCCTCTCCAAGGATTTTATCTGGGGGCACGTTTTGGCGCTCGCCGCGTCCGTTCTGCTCGCCTTTCTCTTCTGCGGTTTTGCGTTTTTGAAGCTCGTCCCCTTCGTCGCCTTCTTCGGCTTGCACCCTCTCGCCAATTATCTCGAAAAGCGGTTCGTCAAGAAAAAGATCTTGCATCTTCCATGCATTCTCGCTAAGGCGGTGTGGTTCGACCTTGCGATGTGGCTCTCCTTCCGCTTGGTGTTTGTGCCGATTTTCGGGCTCAATGCCGCGACATGGTACCCCTTTGTGGAGCGATACTTCTTTTTGATCCTCTTTTTGGGCGGTACGGTCGTGTTCGTGTTCTACGACTATTTGATCTTCCTCTGCCAGCGTTCGGTCAATCTCGTCGTGGCGAGGATCAGGAGGTAGCGAATGGAGAAAAACCAGTCTGTCATCGTTACGGCGGAGGGATTCGGCACGTCCGGCGAGGGCGTCGCTTCCGCAGGTGAGACGACCCTCTTCATTCCCTATCTTCTCCCGGGGGAACGCGCGCGCGTCAAGGTGCTGAAAGTGAAAGGAAACGCGGGCTACGGCAAGATCGAGGAGATCATCACCCCCGCCGAGGAGCGGGTGCGTCCCCGCTGTCCCGTATTTTACCGTTGCGGCGGCTGTCAGTTGCAACATATCCGCTACCGCGACCAGCTCAAGCTCAAGACGAGGATCTTAAAGGATACCCTCAAAAAGATCGGGGGCGTGGAGGCGAAGATCTCCCCCTGCGAGAGGAGCGAGAAGGAGTACGGTTATCGCAACAAATTACAGCTCGCCGTGGGCAGACAGAACGGGGAGAACGCGGTCGGCTTCTACGCCGAACGTTCCCACCGCATCGTTTCCACCACGGAATGCCCCATCCACCCCGCATGGTCGGAGAAACTCATCGCGGCGCTCGTGGGCTTTATGGAGAAGTGCGGGCTGGACGGCTACGACGAAACTTCCAAGACGGGGCAGATCCGTCACATCGTCGTAAGAGAGGTCCGAAAGAAGTTCATCATCGTTTTGGTGACTACCATGTCCGAGATCAAGGGCATCGATTACTTTGCCTACCTCTTGGGCGAGATCTTTCCCGAGTTCAGTTTGTACCTCAATCTCAACACCGGCGATTCCAACGCCGTGCTCGGCGACGAGTTCCGTCTGATCCGCGGAAAGGGGAGCTATGAGGGCAGTGATTCGGGGATCGTGTTCGAAGTCGGCCCCAACACGTTCATGCAGGTCAACGACAGCGTGCGCGGCAAGTTGTACGACCGCATCGTCGCCTCCGTCGAAGGGGGCGTCGCCGTGGACTGTTATTCGGGCGGCGGACTTCTCACCGCCATGCTCGCCAAGAAGTGCGAGCGGGTGTACGGGATTGAAGTCGTACCCGAAGCGAGTGCGATGGCGGAAAAACTCGCCGCGCGGAACGGGATCGGCAACATGAAGGCCGTCTGCGGCAAAGTGGAAGAGAAGCTCGCCCGCATTTTGGAGCGGGAGGAAGTCGCCTCCGTCGTGCTCGATCCGCCCCGTTCGGGCGTGGAGAGGAGCGTTCTGAAACTGCTCAAAGAGCGGCGCGTCGGGAGGATCGTCATGGTCTCCTGCAACCCAGCAACGCTCGCCCGCGACCTCGGATTTTTGACGGGTACGCTCGCCGAAACGGAGAGCGGAGAACTCGTCAAGACGCAAGATCCCCATACCATGTACGAGATCGAGCTCATCCAACCGTTTGATATGTTCCCTCAGACCCGTCATATCGAGACGCTCGTTGTCCTCTCCCGCAAGGGGGAAGAAGGGGACGGGGCGGGGCGGCGCGAAGTCTTTCGGAACGTTTGAAAATAAGGAGGTTGTTATGCCGTTTATCGACAGCAAGGTGACGGTCCCCGTCACCGCGGAGAAGAAGGAAGCGATCAAAACGAAGCTCGGGAGAGCCGTTTCCTGCCTTCACAAAGGGGAGACCTACCTCATGGTGGGTATTCAGGAAAATTACGACCTTTGGCTGGGCGGAAAGAAGCTCGAACGGGGCGCCTATGTGGAGGTCAGCCTGTTCGGGAAGGCCTCTTCGTCCGACTATGAGCGCATGACGGGGGAGATCTGTAAGATCCTCTCCGAGGAGCTCTCCATTCCGGGAAGCGCCGTCTATGTGACGTATCACGGGCTCTCCGATTGGGGTTGGAACGGGTCCAACTTCTGAAACAGGGCGATACGGGGGCGGAATTCCGCCCCCGTATCCCGTTCTGCGCGCCCCGCGCGGCGGTCCCGCCGCGCGGGGCGCGCTTCCTTTTTCCATGCTTTTCATGTAGCTCTCATCGCTTTTTCATCGGAAAAACGTTTGAAAACGCACACACTGTGTGATATAATGGAGAACAAGGAGGACGTATGAAACTCGCCAATATCCTGCCCGTGATCCCGATGCGGACGCAGGTCATCTTTCCGAATACCACGGTCGGTTTCGACATCGGGCGGGGACTTTCCCTCGCCGCCGTCGAACGGGCGGAGTTTTCCGACGCCCGCGTCTTTATCGTGCGGCAGAAGCGGGATAAGGACGATCCCGACCCCGAAGACCTCTGCGAGGTGGGCACGGTCGCCATGATCCGCCAGAAGACGCGGCTTCCCGGGGACCGCGTCCGCGTCATCGTAGAGGGACTCTACCGCGCACAGGCGACGGGGATGAGTGCGGAAGACGGGCTCGTCTATGCCGCCGTTGCGGCGCTTCCGCCCGTCGTGGAGGATCCCGAGAGCGCCGAAGCCCATTTCCGTACGGCAAAACAGCTCGTGCGGGACATCGTGGCGGGGGAGTCGCGCATCTCCAAAGAGCTCGATTCGGCTCTCACGGGCGTCGCCGATCCCGACGCGTATATCAACATCTGCGCGCATTATCTTCGTCTCCGCGAGGACTTCAAACAGGAACTTTTGGAGACGCAGGAACTCTCCGCGCGCTTCGAAAAGTTCGAAACGGGGCTCGCCTCCGAGCTCGATATCATGCGCGTCGAGCGGAAGATCATGCAGGACGTGCGCAAGAGCATCGATAAGTCGCAGCGCGAATATTTCCTCCGCGAACAGCTCAAGGCGATCCATACCGAGCTCGGCGACGACGTCGATGAGAACGAACGTCTCCGTGAAAAGATGCTTGCGAAGGGTCTGCCCAAAGAGGTGGAGGAAAAGGCGATGGCGGAGCTCGCCCGTATGGACAAGATGCCCGCCTCCTCGCCCGAGTACACCGTTCTTCGCAACTATGCCGATTGGATCATCGACCTTCCGTGGAAGGAGGAGACGCAGGATACCGAGTCGCTCGCCGACGTCGAAAAAGTGCTCGAAGAGGATCACTACGGGCTGGAAAAGATCAAAGAGCGCGTGGTGGAATATCTCGCCGTCCTCAAACTGACGGGCGAGCTCAAAGCGCCCATTCTCTGTCTGGTCGGCCCTCCCGGGGTGGGCAAGACGAGTATCGCGAAGTCCATCGCCCGCGCGCTCGGCAGGAAGTTCGTGCGCATGAGTTTGGGCGGGCTCAAAGACGAGGCGGAGATCCGCGGCCACCGCCGCACCTACATCGGGTCGATGCCCGGGCGGATCATCTATGAGATGAAGACGGCGGGGTCGGTCAATCCCGTCTTCCTCCTCGACGAGGTGGACAAGATCTCCTCCGATCTGCGCGGCGATCCCGCGGGCGCCCTGCTCGAAGTGCTCGACCCCGAGCAGAATTCCACCTTCCGCGACCGCTACCTCGAAGTGCCCTACGACCTATCCAAAGTCATGTTCATTGCGACGGCGAACACCCTCGAGACCATACCCATGCCCTTAAGAGACCGTATGGAAATCATCGAACTCTCGGGTTACACCCCGCAGGAAAAGGAGGAGATCGCGCGGCGGTATCTCGTCCCCAAGAAGCGCAAAGAGAACGGATTGGACGGGGAGACGTTGCACATCACGGACGGCGCGATCTCCGAGATGATCGACGGCTATACCATGGAGGCGGGCGTGCGTTCCCTCGAGCGTACCATCGGCGCCGTGTGCAGAAAAGCGGCGGTGCGGATCGCCAAGAGCGGGTGCGCGGAGAAGATCGTCGTCGGCAAGCGGGACGTCGAGCGCTATCTCGGCGCAAAGCGTTTCCTCCGCGACGGCGAGATGCGTTCTGCCGACGAGGTCGGCGCGGCGACGGGACTTGCGTGGACGGCGGTCGGCGGAGCCACGCTGACCATCGAGGTCTCCGCGATGCAGGGGAAGGGGGATATCCTCCTCACCGGCAAGCTCGGGGACGTCATGAAGGAATCGGCGCGGGCGGCGATCAGTTATATCCGCGCCCATGCCGTAAAATACGGCATTGCCGAAGAGGATTTCGAGAAGAAGGACATCCACATCCACATTCCCGAGGGTGCGACGCCCAAGGACGGACCCTCCGCGGGCATTACGATGGCGACGGCGATCCTCTCGGCGTTTACGGGTCAGCCCGTACGGCGGGACGTCGCCATGACGGGGGAGATCACGTTGCGCGGCAAAGTACTTCCCATCGGCGGGCTCAAAGAGAAGGCGCTCGCCGCGAACAGGATCGGGATCCGCGACGTCATCATTCCCGAGGAGAACAGGAAGGACGTCGAGGAAGTTCCCGAGGCGATCCGCAAGAATATGAATTTTATCTGCGTGAGCAATGTAGACGAAGTCTTTGCCAACGCGGTCACGGGGATTTCCCATGCGCATTGAAGCTACGTTCGTCACCTCCGCGGCGGCGGAGAAACAGTTTCTCGTGCCCGATAAGCCGATGATCGCCGTGTGCGGGAAGTCCAATTCGGGCAAGAGCACCCTCATCAACCTCCTCGCGGGGCAGAAGCGGCTCGCCAAGACGGGCGCCGCGCCCGGGCGTACCCGCCTCGTCAACTACTTCGATTTCGGCGATTTTCTCCTCGCAGATCTTCCGGGGTACGGATATGCCGCCGTCTCCAAAGAGGAAAAGGCGAAATGGGCGCGCCTTTTAGACTGCTTTCTTGCGGCGAAGGAACACATCGCGCACGTCTTTCTGCTCTCGGATATCCGCCGCGATCCCTCCCGGGACGACCTTCAAATGGTCGCCTATCTCAACTATCATATTATACCGTTTACCGTGATCGCGACCAAGTGCGATAAGCTCTCCCGCATGAAGCAAAAAGAGCGGCTAAAAGCGATTGCGAACGCCTACGGTTTGGGCATGGGTAACGTGTTTGCGGTCTCGGGGCTCTCGGGAGAGGGGAAAGACGAGCTTCTGAAACAGATCGAAAAAGTAATCGAAAATTAAGAAAAAACGGAGCCGCGGGGCTCCGTTTTTCGGTCGTTATCTGCCCGCGAGTTCGTCGAGCGAACAGCCGAGTACGGCGGCGAGCGTGAGCAGGTTGGCGAGGGCGGGCGTCAGTTTGCCGTGATACCAACGCAAGAGCTGGGTTTGGTCGAACCCGCTCTCTTTGGCGATACGGTAGCGGCTCATCCCGCTCGCGTCGATCAGCTGTCTGAGGCGCGCGGTGACGTCTGCGACGACGGGGCGGGGCGTCTCGCGGTAATCCTCGGTAAAACCGAACAGGAAATCGAGCGGGCAGAGGAAGTGGTCGGAGATGCGCAGGGCGCCCGCGAGCGAGGGCAGGTGCCGTCCGCCCAAATACCCGTATATGCTCGACTGCGTGATCCCGGTCGCCTCCGAAAGCGACTTCACGCTCTCGCGGTGCAACTGCATCAGCTCTTTGACGCGCTCCGCAAATTCCATGCTCGGATCCATATTCTTTCCCTCGGGCTTTTCGTCATTTTTCGATGAAATTCGACAAAATTTTCAAGTGCCTGCGTCAAAATTATTGCTTTTCCCCAATGAAATTACTTGTATTTCAAACAAATGCCGAGTATACTTTTATCAAAAGCGCTTCGGCGCGGAATTACGGGAGAAACGCGATGGAAGATTTTCTTTTGGAACTGACGCTTGCGCTCCGCGACTATTTTTGCGGAGAGATCGAAGAGGAGGAGGGGGCGGTCGTCGTAGCGCTCGAGGGCGGCTCCGTCTTTCGGCTGAATGTAGAAGAGGTGCATTAAAAGCGCCCGCCGCGAAATAGCGGCGGGCGCCCGTTTTTTACTCGGTCGCCGTCTGCTCGGAGAAGCCGAGAGAAATCAAAATTGCACGGTTGACCTTGGACATGGTAGCGGGCGGAAGCTCGCCGATGCGGGACATCAACCTTCTTTTATCGATGGTGCGGATCTGTTCGAGCAGGATCACGGAGTCCTTTTGGAGCCCGAATGCTTGCGGCAGTTCGATGTGGGTCGGCAGCCGCGCCTTATGGATCTTGCTTGTCACCGCCGCCGCGATCACGGTGGGGGAGTAGCGGTTGCCCGTATCGTTCTGCACGACGAGCACGGGACGTACGCCGCCCTGCTCGCTTCCCACGACGGGGGAGAGATCCGCGTAGTAAAGTTCGCCGCGTTTGACCGTCATACTTTTCTCCTTTGTGAGCATTCCCCGCTATCATGATATGTAGCGGGACGTACCGATGCTCACCGCAGGGAAATTGTGGACCAAACGGCGCATAATTATACGAAAATTCCCCCCGCGCCTCGGAAGAAGGGGGAAGGGCGGCAAAAAGGCGGGAGCGCCCCGCCCGCAAAAACCGCCGCAAGTTCCGCTCTTTATGCAATTATAAATTTTATTTATACTTGCTATTCGATTTTTGAATAGCATAATTGTTATTATAATAGTGGTGTGCACACAAAATAATATTGGGCGAAATGGCGGAAAAGAGGGGATTTTGACCCCGAAAATGAGAGAACACATCTGTGTTTTGTGAATAAATTACAAAAAACGGCGATTCGAAATCATAAAAAAATTCGTTTGACAGTCCCGCCGCATCCGTGCTATAATTTCGATACTATAATTGTCTTATAGGCGCGTGCGTACGTTCCGTTACGGTCCGGACGCATGAGCGCTGGGAAAATGAGAAGATCTCGGAAGCAAAGAACAGAAAAGGAAGAAAGGCATCATGACAAGCAGCGGAAAGAAAATGAGAAAAGCAAGCATCTGCCTCTTGGCAGGGCTCATGGCGGGGACGTTGGCGGCGTCCCAATTCGTCTCGCTCGGCGGGGCGGGCGGTGCGCGGAGCGAAATCACCTCCTCCGCCGAAACGCCCACGGTCACCGAATACAAAGGGGACCTTTTAAGCAATGCCGCCGCCAGCTACGATCCGTCCGTCGTACAGAAGCTCCCCAAGGGGCTCGACAGCGACCGTGAGATCTCCGTCATCGTCCGTACGACGGAGAGCGGGCTTCTGAATTCTTACAACGCACAGAGCGGCGTCTCGGCTTACGGGACCGTCGCGGACTATGCGAATTCCGCAAAGGGCATGGCGGTGAGCGGCAGGATCGAAAAGGCGAACAACGCCGCCAAGACCGCGGCGGAGCTCTCGGGCGTGAAGTTTACCTACGGCGCCGACTACGAGACCTTCTTCGGCGGCTTCGAAGCCGTCATGAAGGCGGGCGATTACGCCAAGTTCGCGTCCGCCCTCCGCGGCACCGCCTACGAAGTCTCGATCAGCGAAGAGTACGCCGAATGCGAGACGGAGATCGTGGAGAACGACGTCCACGTCTATGAGTCGGGTATTTTCGACAGTTCCGACTCCGAGTACGACGGGACGGGTACGGTCGTCGCCGTGCTCGATACAGGGCTCGACTACACGCACTCCGTGTTCGACCCCGAAGTCTTCAAAGTGCCCGAGTCCAAGCTCCGCATGACGATGTCCTCCCTCGCGGGTCAGGTCCCCGGTCTGCGCGCGGCGGAATATACGGACGGGCTCACGGCGGCGAAAGTCTACCTCAATCCCAAAGTCCCTTACGCCTACGACTACGCCGATAAGGATTACGACGTCTATCCGCTCGAGAGCGAACACGGGACCCACGTCTCGGGCGTCATCCTCGGCAACAACGTAGGTTCGAGCAAGAATAAGCCGGGCGATCCCGAGATCGTCGGCGTTGCGCCCAACGCACAGCTCGTCATGATGAAGACGTTCTCCGATAAGTCCGCGGGCGCCCGCTGGTCGTGGATCCTCGCGGCGCTTGAAGACTGCGTCCGTCTCGACGTGGACGTCATCAATATGTCCCTCGGCAGTTCCTCGGGCTTTTCCGAAGCGGAGGAGGACGAGGCGTACGTCTATGAACAGATCGAGGAGAAGGGCATCAGCCTTGTCTGCGCCGCCTCCAACGACCATAACTCCACCTACGGTTCGGAGAAGAACGGCAACCTCGGGCTCACGACCAATCCCGACTCCGCGACCGTCGGTTCTCCCTCCAGCTACACGGCGGCGCTCTCCGTCGCCTCCATCAGCGGCGTCAGGACGCCCTATCTCCGCTACGGGGATACCAATATCTATTTCACGGAATCGGCGGACGCCTCCTCCGAGACCAAGCACTTCGTCGACGAGATCCTTCCCGCCGACCAAGACCAAAAGACCTTCGAGTATGTGATCATCCCCGGCACGGGGCGCGCCGCCGAATATTCGGGGCTCGACGTGCACGACAAGATCGTCCTCATCCGCCGCGGCAGTAACACCTTCGAGGAGAAGGCGAGCGTCGCCGCTTCGATGGGCGCGGCGGGCGCGATCATCTACAACAACGTCTCGGGCGACATCACCATGACCGTGGGCAGCGTGAAACTTCCCGTCTGCTCGATCTCCAAGGACAACGGCGAATTGCTCGCTTCGCAGGTGAACGGGAATACCATTACGATCAGCCGCGACCAGACGGCGGGCCCCTTCATGTCCGACTTCTCGTCGTGGGGCCCCACCCCCGATCTCAGGATCAAGCCCGAGATCACCGCGCACGGCGGCGACATCAACTCCGCCGTCCCCGGGCAGGCTTACGACCGTCTCTCGGGCACTTCGATGGCTTCGCCCAACCAGGCGGGCGTCACGGCGCTCATCCGCCAATACGTCAAGGCGAAGTTCCCCGAAGCGACCGGCCCCGCGATCAACGATTACGTCTACCGTATCATGATGTCCACGACGGATATCGCGCGCAACACCAACGGGCTTCCCTATTCTGTCCGCAAACAGGGCTCCGGGCTCGCCAACCTCACCAAGGCGACCACGACGCCCGCATACATCAGCACCTATGAGCGAGACGACGCCGCCGTCGCGGAACAGTTGCCGGACCGCTTTACCGATGAGCACAACAGCAAGGCGAAGATCGAATACGGCGACGATAAGCAAAAGCTCGGCTCTTATCAGATGGTATTCGATATCAACAACATCTCCGAGACCGCTCTCACCTACGACGTACAGGCGATCGTCATGACCGAAGGGATCAGCGAATCCAAGACGGCGCGCGGCGATCTCACCGTCAGCCAAGAGGGGCACCTCCTCGACGACGCGGTGATCACCGTGGACGGCGTCAGCGGAGAGGGGAGCTTTTCGGACACGCTCGTCACCGTCAATCCGGGCGGCGTGGTCAAAGTCACGGCGACCATCACCCTCGGGGAAAACGACCGCCGCTATCTCGATCAGGTCGGCGCCAAGCTCGACGAGAACGGCAAAGCTATTCCCGTGTTCGCAAACGGGATGTACGTCGAAGGCTATATCCGTCTCATCGCGAAATCGGGCACTTCGATCTCCCTCAACGTTCCCTATCTCGCCTTCTACGGCGATTGGACGCAGTCGCCCATCTTCGATACCGATTGGTTCGAGACCAATGCCGACGAACTCGACGCCTCCCTCGATACCGACGAAAAGACCCTTCCCGACGCCTATGCGACCCGCCCCATCGGTGGGCTCAACCTCGATTACATCAGCTATTTGGGCGGATATTACTTCATCCAGAGCGCCGCTTCCACCAAGATCTCGGCGGACCGCAAGTACATCGCCCTCTCCAACGACGAAGACGCGGTCAACTACATCTATGCGGTGTGGGCGGGAATGCTCCGCGGCGCCAAGACGGTGGATATCTCCATCACCGATACCACGACGGGCGAGGTCATCTGGACCAAGCAGGAGACCGACCAGAGAAAGTCCTATAACGGCGGCTCGATGATCTACTATTCGAGCATCGAGATGGATTTCTACGTCGCCGAGCACAACCTCAAAAACAACACCGAGTACATGGTGGACATCAAAGCCAATCTCGATTACCCCGGTGCGCAGAACAACGTCAAGGATACCTTCTCCTTCCCGTTCGTCACCGACTTCCAGGCGCCCGTCGTCACCGACGTAGAGTTCTACACGCAGTACGACCGTACCGAGAAGAAAAACAGGCTCTACGCACGCGCGTACATTTATGATAACCATTATGCGATGGCGTACGACGTGGGCAACGTCACATGGGGGACTTCGAGCGACGGCGACGAGGGCTACATCCTCAACTCCTTCGGAAGCGGCATGAGCCAGGTCTATTCGGGCTTCAACACCACGAGCGAAGTCATCATCGAGCTCACCGACTATCTCGCACTGACCAAGAACTCCTACAACGAGAACACCTTCGTCATCACCGTCTACGACTACGCGATGAACGCGGGTACCTATGAGATCCACGTGCCCGACGAGGTGAAGTATCTCTACTTCGCCGAAGGGGAGGACGGCGAACAGCTCGAAGAGCTCCGCCTCAACCCCAATGAGACCAAGTCGCTCACCGACATCATCCACATCTATCCTTCCGCCTCGTGGGCGGAGACGTTGCAGTTCATCCCCCGCGACCCCGAAGTCGCCACGGTGCTCAACGGGAAAGTCCTCGCGCTCAAAGAGGGCAGTGAAACCTATCTCGACATCTATGAGCAATCGGTCAAGCCGAATCCTGACGGCACCATGCCCGAGGATAAACGCCTTGCTTCCCTCAAACTCACCGTGCTCGGCCCCGAAGACGAGGGCTACGATCCCTACGACGCGCCGCAGGTGGATATCTTCCGCGTGGACGGGTATAAGACGGTCAAAGCGTTCTACCGCCTCGCCAATACCGACCGCGACATCGGGCTGACGGGCTCGGTGGAGACCTTCCCGACCAACGCGACGATGTACGCCGTCTCCATGTTCCCGAGCGAGCAGATCGCCGTGAACTATACCATCGACGCCTACTATCCCGAGCTCACCGAAGTGCTGTTCTCGAGCAGTAACCAAAGCGTCGTCAAGGTGGACGAAAACGGGCTGATCACCGCAGTCGCGGAAGGTTCGGCTTCCGTCTCCATCCGCGTGCTCGTGAACGGCGAGAGCACCTATTACGACCGCATGATCCGCGTCACCGTCAAGAATCCCTACCTCCGCAGCGGTCCTTGGCTCACCAACTACTTCGGCGGCGGGATGCAGTCGTATACCGATGAGGCGGGCGTCGTCCATCCCAACACGGTGGTAATCCCCGAGTCCCTCGGCTTCACCGAGATCTACGATTACGCCTTCTCCAACTACGAATACATTCCCAAGGATCTCTCCGCGGGCGACGAGATCACCGAAGAGGATCCCGGCAACACCAAGCCGTGGTATATCGGCGAGAATCAGGACGTCTATGAGGTCATCGTGCCCAACGGCGTGGAGATCATCGGCAACTACGCCTTTGCGGGGATGCGCAACTTGAAGCGTGTCGTCCTTCCCGCCACCGTCACCAAGATCGCGATGGGCGCCTTCTACGGCTGTACTTCGCTCACCGAGGTCGTCGGGCTCGAGCACGTCAAGTTCATCAACCAGTCGGCGTTCTCTGGTCCCGTTACGGCGAACGGCTCCATCGAGGCGGCGCCGCTGAGCGGGCTCACCAACCAGAGCCTCGGCTCCATCATCGCCATGGGCGACTACGCCTTCTACGGCTGTTCGGGGCTCGCCAGCCTCAGCCTTCCCGCAACGGCGCAGTCCATCGGCGCGTACGCCTTCGCCCGCTCCTCGCTCTACCGTCTCTCCATCGACGCAACGCGCGTGAAGGTCGGCGTCGGCGCCTTCCAGGATTGCAGTGCGCTCGCTTCGATCAAGATCAACGCGTATGCCATTTCGGACGGCGTGTTCGACGGTTGCGACGCGCTCACTACCGTCACGCTCGGTGCGGACGTCGAGACCATCGGCGTCAACGCCTTCCGCAGTACCTCTGTGAAGACTTTCTCGGTGGATAACCGCAACGAGAACTTTACCGCCTCTACGAGCGGGGACTATCTCCTCTCCAAGAAGGACGGCGGTGCGACGATCGTCTACGTCGCGCCCCTCGCCTCCTCGACGCTGACCGCTCCCACGAGCGTGACCAAGGTCGGCGCGGGCGCCTTCTCGGGCAACACGTCAGTGACGACCGTCAATCTTCCCGGGGTCACCGCCGTCGAAGATTACGCCTTCTACGACGCGAGCTCGATCACGAGCATGACCTTCGCGCGTTCGGGCCTCACCTCTATCGGCAGGTATGCCTTCGCGGGCGAGACGGGGATCCAGGTCGTCTCGGGCGGAATGCGCGCCGTCACCTTGGCGCCGCAGATCCGTACGATGCCTAACCTTTCCTCTTCGCTCACGGAGATCGCCGACCACGCGTTCTCGGGCAGCTTGATCACGACGGTCCGCCTCGGCGACAACATCAAGGTAGGGGAGGGCGCCTTCGAAAACGCCTTCTCGCTCCAATCGGTCACGATCGGCAGGAACGTCGTCCTCGGGACCCGCGCATTTGCGGCGTTCGCGGCGTATTCGCAGAACGAGTGGATCCGCTTCGCCGACGCGACGGGCTACGAATTCGCTTACACCGCGGCATCCAACCTTAACTCGCTCACCATCGGCGAGGGCACCGTGATCGGCACGGAAGCGTTCTCCAACCATATGTCGCTCTCCGCTGTCACGCTGAATGGCACCATTCCCTCCATCGGGGACAGGGCGTTCTACAACTGCTCTTCGCTCCGTACGATCGGCTTGCAGAATGTGCAGAAGATCGGCGCGGAGGCATTCTCGGGCTTCGTCACCAAGGCGTACATCCAGCTCTTCGACCAGCCCGAACGCGGTCTCATCGAGTACGGGGATCTCGACTCGCAGGCTCCCGCGCTCACGTCCGTCAACCTCAGCGGGTTGCAGGACGGGACCGATGAAAACGGCAACGTCGTCACCCCCGCGTTGGGCGCAGGCGCGTTCGCCTACAATTTGAGTCTTTCCTCCGTGACCTTCGGCGAACACCTCGCCGCCATTCCCGCAAACGCCTTCCTCGGCGATCCCGTCGTAGCGCTCACGCTGGGCGGCGTCAAGGAGATCGGCGACAGCGCGTTCACGGGCTTCACCCGCATGGTGGTCGGTTCGTCCTCCATCGACGACGTCACCACCGCGCCTCTCTTCTCCTCGCTCGACCTTACGAAAGTCACGAAGATCGGCGCGCACGCGTTCGAATCGGTCGAAACGCTCGCTTCCGTGAAATTGGCGGAGGGCGCCGAGATCGGCGATTATGCCTTCGGCGACGACGGCGCGCTCGCCACGGCGGAAGGGTTCGGAACGGTCGCATCCGTCGGCGCATACGCCTTTGCGTACACCAAGATCTCGGGTCAGCTCGACCTCACCGCGGCAACTTCGGTCGGCGATCATGCCTTCCTTGCGACCGCCGTCAGCGACGTGACCTTCGGCGACGGGCTCACCGAGATGGGCGATAATCCCTTCGCGCTCTGCCCCATGGCGCCGTTCACGAAGACGGTGGACGTCACATTCAACGGGCAGACGATCGGGCAGGAATCCCTCGATACCTTCACGGTCAGCGATACCCTCGAAGTGATCGGCGGCGCGCTCTACCGCAAACTGCAAAACGTCGGCGGCTATGAGCTCATCTGCTATCCCGTGCTCGGCACGGCGCGTCACTTCGAAGTCTTGGAGAACACCCGCCGTATCGCGGCGTTCGCTTTCGCGGGGAATACCTCGCTCGTATCCGTCGAGCTTCCTTTGGAACTCCGCGCGATCGGCAACAAGGCGTTCTATCTCTGCGAGAACCTCGATTTCGTCACCTTCAAGAGCCTGAAAGCTCCCGTGCTCGAAGAGGAGTACGACGAAGATTACACCGCCGTCGTGGACCGCTATCCCGATCCCGAGAACCCCGAGGAGAACATCTATGTGACCAACATCCCCGGGCCCACGGCGATCCCCATCTACGGCGACGACCAGAAATTCACCACCCTTCACATCATCAAGTACGATATGTGGAACATCTCCGACGCGTCCTACTTCTACGGCGCGAACTTCAAGAATTACATCGGTTTGACCGATCGCGACATCGTCATGGTCCGTCCCCGCAATGGAAGCGGCTACGATTCGTTCATCTTCGGGCAGTACTTCGGCACCGTGCTCGACGGGGATACCGCGCCCGACGAAACGACCCTCCGCGCGATCGCGGCAATCGCGGCGCTTCCCGATACCATCCAGCTCACCGATGAATCCGCGGTGATCGCGGCGCGCGCTTTGTACGACCTCATCATCACGACGGAGCAACAGGCGCTCGTCTCCAATTACGAGAAACTCGTGAGCGCGGAGTCCGTTATCGCCTATCTGAAAGGGACCGAAAACCCCACCCCGGGCGAAGACGATCCCAACAACCCGCCCGCAACGGAGGAAGAGGACAACCAAGGCGCGATCGTCATCACGCTTTCCGTCCTCACGGGCGTATTCGGTGCGGCGGCGATCGCGGCGTTCGTCCTGCTCTTCATCACCAAGCGCAAGAACGGCGAAGAGAGCGGCAGCGGGGAAGACGGCTACGGCGAAGACGGTCACGGCGAAGAATAATCAGCGGAGCACACTATGAAACGCAGAACGAAACTATTGCTCTTTCTCGGAGTTGCATTTCTCGGCACAATGGTCGCCGCGGGTTGCTCCGCAGGGGATCTGCACAACGAGAACATCAAGGCGGGATACAACGTCGTGGTGCGGTACGATACAAACGGCGGGACTTTCAACAACGACCCGACGTTCGGGATCACCGACTACTATCCGTATACCGTCATCGAAGACAGCAAGAAATTGATACAGCCGGGGAAGGGACGCGGCGATCTCGCGAGCTCCACGTCCACCCTCGAGCGTCCCGGTTACGAGTTTATCGGCTGGTACCTCGAGGAAGCTCCGCGGTTCGACGGCGACACTCCCTTAGACGAGGCGGGCAACCCCTGCACGCCCGAAGAGCAGGGGCTGACCTTCAACGGGCTGTGGGACTTCGATACCCGTCTCTGCCGTGAGGAGGACTTCGAGCGCGTCGAAGACGAGAAGGGGCTCGTCTCCTACGAGATGACCCTTCACGCCGCATGGCGCCCCTACTTCACCTTTACGATCTACCGCGAAGGCACGGCGGAGGAACTCGCCGCCAAGGGCGAAGAGGACAGCGCGCCCGAAGGCTGGATCACGATGAGCCGCGTCGAGATCGCGGAGAAGACGTTCGAGCTCCCGAATTGGGATCCCCAATCCAACAAGGGCGAGCTTGACTACAAGAAGATGGCAGAATGGGACGGTCACACCCTCGACGCGATGTACGGGGACGCGGATAAGACGATTGTCTACGCCCAGGACCACATGACCGATATCCAAACGCCCACGCTTGAGCACCGCGGCGTCGAAGATAAGGAGCACGGCGTCGCCTACGACATCGATTTCCCCATCTTCACCGAATGGCGGGAGGGCGAATGGTACAGGATCGCCAACATCAAGCAGTTCGAACGGGCGTTCTCCACGACGGCTTGCCTCGAAATCGTAGAAGACCTCGATTGCACCGAACTTTCGGGCTGGGCGGGCGGCGCGCTCGCATTCTCGGGCCAGATCGTCTCCGCCAAGAAGACCGAAGGTAAGATCGTACCCGTCAAGATCTCCCATCTCTCATACAGGCAGGTCACGAACACCGCGGGCGGCGTGTTCGGCTCTCTGACGGAAAACGCCGTGATCCGCAACATCGCGTTCGAGGACATCACCCTCGAGATCGACAAGGGCTCGTCGCGCATGATAGAATTCGGGTATTTCGGGCTCCTCGCGGGCACGATCGACGAAAATTGTACCATCGAGGGCGTCACGCTCACGGGTACGATCGAGATCGGCGCGATCAATCCCTTCCATGTCGGCAGTGACTATACGGCGACAGTCGATCCCCTCGACCGTCAAGTCATCGGCCTCGTGTGCGGCAACAACATCGACGTCGGGATCCCGTTCGACGGGATCGTCGCCAAAGCGGTGCCCGTGGTATTGCACACCAGCCCCGACGGTATGACGCAACAATACGGTTACAACCGCCGCGTGGAGACCGAAGAGGTCGGCGGCAAAAAGACGGGACGGGTGCTCGTCTATGAACAGGACGAGGTTCTCGTCGAAAGCGATTCTTAATGAAGAAAAAAAACGAAGAAGTATATTAGGAGGTTCAACATGAAAAGAAGCAAGAAAGCGGCGCGCATCCTTTCCATCGGTCTCGCAGCTGCATTGGGCTGCGGCGGACTTGCGGCGTTTGCGGGCTGCGGCGGAGGCGGCGGCGGAAAGTATCTCGTCCTCATGTCGGAAGAGCTCGACGGGCTCTTCAATCCCTTTTATTCGACAACGGGCGCCGATATGGGCGTTATGGGCGAGACGCAGATCAGTATGCTCTCGACCGACAACGAGGGCAATCCCGCCTACGGGGAAGACGAGCCTGTCGTCGTGCTCGACTATAAGCTCGATACGCAGGGCTCGGGCGATACGGCGCAGAGCTATTACTATTTCGTCATCAAGAACGGCATCAAGTTCTCGGACGGCAAGCCCCTCACGATGAACGATATTTTCTTCAACCTGTACGTCTATCTCGATCTCGCCTACACGGGCTCTTCGACGATGTACTCCACGAAGATCGACGGTTTGCAGAGATACCGTTCGCAGTCCAATACGTCGAGCGACGGCGCGGAGGACGCGATCACGACCGCGGCGACGGGCAGAGCCATCAACCGCCGTCAGGAACTCATCGACGTCTATCATTCCTTCGAGACGACCCAAGGTTCGGGCACCTATTACGCCACTTATGACCAGATGGTCGCAAAGATCGGGACGTGGGAGCCCAGCGATGGCTACAAGCGCGCGATCCAAGCGTTCGGCGACGGCGACGCACAGCATACCGCAATGAGCGACGAAGCCGCGCGCGCCCAGCTCCTTGCCGACTATCTCAACGTCGTCGGCGATCCCGACGGGGCGGACGAGACGGCAAAGAAGGGGCTCTTCCGCGCCGAGCTCGAGAGCGACTATGCTTCTTCCAAGGAAGCCTATCTCGAAGAGCCCTATAAATCCGCGCCCATCTACGATTCCACCGGGACGCAAAAGCTCGGCACGGGCTTCGACGAGATCATCTCCTTCATGTATTCGGAAGGGCTCGTCGAGATCGAGTACGAGAAGGATTCTCAGACCAATAAGGACCTCACCGACCAAATCAAGAAGGCGACCCTTCAATACAACACCAAAACCGTGACGAACCGCGAGAGCGCGATTAACTTCGTCTACGATTTCACCACGCAGGGCAGTCTCGACGCCATCCTTCAATATTGGGCGACCTCGGGTACCATCCTCACCGCGTACACCGCCAAGGCGAAGGAAGTGACCCTCAGCGAGCGCATCGGCGAAGGCGAGCTTCAATATCCCAACATCACGGGGATCCGTTCCCTCGGGCACTCGCAGAAGGATTACGACGGGAGCACTTGGACCTATCCCGAAGATTCGATCACGATCGGCGAAACGACCTATCCCATCGCGAAGGAACACAACGACGACGGCACGCCCAAGAACGAGGGCGAGTACGACGTGCTCCGCATCCAGGTCAACGGCATCGACCCCAAGGCGATCTGGAACTTCGGTTTCACCGTCGCGCCCTATCACTACTATTCCGATCCCACCAAGTATGATGTGGACATCGAGAACAACAAGTTCGGCGTAAAATACGGCGATTACGACTTCCACCAGAAGGTCATCCAAGGGACGACGAGCGCCGAGTTCGGCAGTGTGAGCAAGAACGCCGTACCCATGGGCGCGGGCGCCTATGTGGCGACCGATTCCTCGGGCAAGGATTTCCCGTCCGGCTCGTCCTTCTATTCGAGCAACGTCGTCTACTATAAGGCGAATCCCTACTTCCTGATGGGCAAACCCAAGATCGAATATATGCGCTATCAGGTCGTGACTTCGGCGAACGCGCTCAACCAGCTCGAGCGCGGCGGCGTCCACTTCGTCGAGCCGCAGTTCACCAAGGAGAACTCCGAGTACATCGAAAACACGTTGAAGAAGAAGGGTTACATCTCCGTCAGCACGTGGCAGCTCGGCTACGGTTACATCGGGATCAACGCGGGCTATGTGCCCAACCGCTATATCCGTTACGCCTTGATGTCCGCTATGGATACCTCCCTTGCGAGAGAGTACTACGCAAACGGCACCATCTACAATATCCAATGGCCGATGTCCTTCGTCGGTTGGGCATATCCGAGAACGACGGCGGGTTACGATAAGGAACGTCCGCAGGCCAATATGGAGACCAACAACAACCACGACTATACGCAGTTCACGACCGATGAAGCGGCGATCGAAAAGATCAAGCGCTATTATCAGCTCGCACAGGGCGTCGGCAACGTCTCCCAGCGCGATCTGACCATCGAGTTCACGATCGCAGGCTCCTCGCTCACCGATCACCCTTGCGCGAAAGTCCTCAAACACGCGATGGATCTTCTCAACTCCGCGGGCTGCGGATTCAAGATCACCCTCAAAGCGGATACCAACGCGCTCACCAAGCTCTCCACCGGTTCGCTTGCGGTGTGGGCGGCGGCGTGGGGCTCCACCATCGACCCGGATATGTATCAGGTCTACGATAAGAACTCCACCGCGACGAGCACCAACTCGTGGGGCTACACCGCGATCCTCGGCGACCGTACGACGTACAGCTGGGAGAACGGCAAGCTCGACGACCTCGACGAGCTCATCATGGACGGCCGCGCCACCAACGATACTACGGCACGCGCCAAGACCTATAAAGAGGCGATGGGGATCGTCCTCGACCTCGCGATCGAGCTTCCCGTCTATCAGCGCTCGGTGCTCTACGTCATCAACTCCAAGGTGATCGACGTCAACACGTTGCCGCACGACAGCAACGGCAACATCCTCATCAACCCCTACACCTCTCCTCTTTCCCGCATTTGGGAAGTCGATTTTGTCAAGTAATCAAGTCATGTAGTAACACGCATCGGCGCGGGGGCGCAATGCCCCCGCCCGAAGGCTTACGATCAACTCCGGAGCAGATCTATGCTGAAATACATTTTGAAACGTATCGGGCTCGCGATTGTGATCCTGCTCGGCGTCTCCCTGATCCTGTACTTCCTTGTCAGGTGTATGCCGGTCAACTACGTCGAACAGATCGTAGCGAACCTCAACCAAGGGGGGACGCAAGTCCCGCAGGACGCCGTAGACGCACTCTATAAGACGTATGGGCTGCAAGACAGTAGCTTTGGCGGGATCTTAAAGGGCTATTTCACATGGCTCGGCGCGCTTTGCCGCTTCGATCTCGGCAAGAGCTTCATCTACAAACAGCCCGTTTTGAGCGTCATCGTCAAACATATGTGGATCTCCTTCCTCATCGCCTTCGTCGCGATCATTTTCGAGTACATGATCGCGATCCCGCTCGGCGTGACGGCGGCGACCCACCAATATTCCGCGCGGGATTACATCGTCACCGTGCTCGTCATGGTGGGGATCTCCCTTCCGTCCTTCTTCTTCGGCAGGCTCCTCCAAGACGTATTCGCGATGAAGCTCGGCTGGTTCTGGCCTTCGGGTCTGACGGACGCGAGCAAAGATCACGACTTTTTCGGCGCCATTCTCGATTTCTTCGGGCACATTACCCTTCCCCTTCTCGTCATGGTCATTTTGAGCATCGGCGGGACGATGCGGTATATGCGTACCAATATGCTCGAAGTGCTCAATTCCGATTACATCCGCACTGCGCGCGCCAAGGGACTATCGGAGCGGAAGGTCATCTATAAACACGCCTTCCGCAACACGATGATCCCCATTGTCACGATGATGGCGGGCATCTTGCCTACGCTGTTCTCGGGCGCGATGATCACCGAGGAGATCTTCGACCTCCCCGGCATCGGGAAACTTGCGCTCAAAGCCATGACGAGCGGCGATATTCCCTTCATCATGGGCTATAATATGTTCCTTGCACTGCTTTCCGTCATCGGCGTACTGCTTTCCGATCTGATGTATGCCGTCGTCGATCCGCGCGTCAAACTGTTCTGAGGAGGGAAGAAAATGGACGAATTCAAGAAAGATCAAGATCTTCCCGAAGAGACCGCAAATCCCGCGCCCCAAACCGAGACGGAGGAACGGGACGCGCTCCTCATGCTCGGCGGCGTCTCCGACGGCGGCGAAGAACCCCCCGTGCAGGACGAAGAGGACGCTCTCGATAAGAACGTCCGTCTGCTCTCGCCCGGGCGCATGGTCGCGCGCCGCTTTTTCCGCTCCAAGCTCTCGATCATCGGGCTTGTGATGATCATCGCGCTCCTCATCTTCTCGTGGTTCGGACCCGTGGTCTATAACCGCTGGGGGGAGAAGGAAAACGATATGACGCCCAGCCAGCAGTATTCCAACCGCGTGATCGAAGTGATGGGCGAAGACGGCACGGTCGAGTATACCTTCCTTCAAAGCGAGGGAAGGACCTCGAAGACCAACGACCTCGCGCTCCCGAGCAAAGATCACATCCTCGGGACCGACGATATGGGCATGGACGTCTTTACCCGCCTCATGTACGGCGGCAGGATCTCCCTTTCGGTGAGCTTCATCGCCGTCTTTGCCGTCACCTTCATCGGGATCGTGTTCGGCGGATTGGCGGGCTATTTCGGCGGCAAGGTAGACGAAGTCATCATGCGTATCTGCGATATTCTGATGTGTCTTCCGAGCCTTCCGCTCATGCTGATCCTCGGCACACTCTTCGACGCATGGACGAGCGCGGCGGGCAAGGCGGGAAATACCGATCTCATGGACTTTTTGATCAACTACCGCATCCACCTGCTCATGCTCTTCCTATCCCTCATATCGTGGGGCGAAACGGCGCGGCTCGTCCGCGGACAGATCCTCTTCCTGCGCGAACAGGAATACATGGTCGCCGCGGAAGCGATGGGATTCTCCACGTCGCGCAAGATCTTTAAGCACCTCATTCCCAACGTGCTCCCGCAGCTGATCGTCTCCATGACCCTTTCGCTCGGCAGTATGATCTTACAGGAGGCGACCCTCTCCTATCTCGGGTTGGGCGTCGGCGCATATCAGGCGTCGTGGGGCACGATGATCAACGTCAGTCTCGACGTCTTGAAGGGCTACTTCAACGTTTGGGGGCCTCCCGGATTCTGTATCATTGCGGCGGTCCTCGGCTTCAACTTTATCGGAGACGGGCTACGCGACGCGCTCGATCCCAAGGCGAGGAGGTGACGGATCATGTCTGAAAACGAGACCCAAAAACCCGCGCACGGGAAGAAGAACAGCCATTATCTGACGGGCAAAGAGATCCGCGCGATCGTCCGCTCCAACAATAAGATCACCCGCGCCCTCGAAAAAAAGAAGAAGCGCAAAGCCAAGGAGAGCGAGTTCCTCTCCGAGATGAAGAATCCCTCGAACATTCTCGAGATCGAGGACCTCCACACCTATTTCTTTACGGAGCAGGGCGTTGTCAAGGCAGTGAACGGCGTCTCCTTCGAGATCCCGCAGGGCGCAACGGTCGGCGTCGTCGGCGAAAGCGGTTGCGGGAAGTCGGTCACGAGTATGTCCATCATGCAACTCTTGCAGGGTCCTTACGGGCAGATCTACTCGGGCGCCATCCGCTTCAAGTCCTACGACTTCAAGCGCGACCAAAAGGGCAAGCCCATTCCCATTTGGGAGACCGATGAGAACGGCGAGCCCGTCTACGAACCCGTCTACGAGAAGAAGGGCAAGAAGGTCCCCGTTTGGGAGACCGACGCGGAGGGCAACCAAGTCCTCGAACCCGTGCTCGCAAAGGACGGAACGCCCGTCCTCGGCGAAGACGGCACGCCCGCCATGCAACCCAAGCAGAAGCGGGATGAAAAGGGCAAGAAGCTCTTTACCGTCGAACAAGTCCTCAAATTGGACGCGGACGGGAATCCCGTCATGCAACCCAAGCAGAAGCGCGACGAATACGGCACGCTCAAATTCGAGATGGAGGAGAAGACATTCGACATCGCCCAAATGCCCATGCGGGAGATGTACCGTCTGCGCGGCAGACAGATCGCGATGATCTTCCAAGAGCCCATGACGTCGCTCAACCCCGTCTTCACCATCGGCAACCAGCTCGACGAAGTGACCCTTCTGCACTTCCCCGGCTCGACCAAGGCGGACGCAAAGCGCCGTTCCATCGAGATGCTCAATCTCGTCGGGATCGCGATGCCCGAGCGGGTGTATAAGTCCTATCCCCACGAGCTCTCGGGCGGGATGCGGCAACGCGTCATGATCTCCATGGCGCTCGCGGGCGACCCCCGTCTCATCATTGCGGACGAGCCCACGACGGCGCTCGACGTCACCATTCAGGCGCAGATCCTCGACCTTCTGCGCGACTTAAAGTCCCGTATCAACGGCTCCATCCTCCTCATCACCCACGATCTCGGGATCATTGCGGAGATGGCGGATTACGTCGTCGTCATGTATGCGGGAAGGATCATCGAGCGGGGCACCGTTTCGGAGATCTTCCACCATCCCATGCACCCCTATACGATCGGCTTGCAGAAATCCAAGCCCACGATGGACGCGGATTCCGATTCCCTCTTCAATATCCCCGGGAACGTGCCCAATCCCATCGATATGCCCGACTATTGCTACTTCCGCGAGCGTTGCTCGGGCTGTATCAAGAAATGCTTCGGCGACTATCCCGAGATGATACAGGTCAGCCCCACGCATTTCGTCGCCTGCCACCTATACGACAAGGAGAAGGCAAATGATTGACGAAGAAAAGAACAACGAGGCAGCTTCTCCCGCGGCGGAAGAGGTCGAAATGACCGAACAGACCGAAAATGACGCACCCATGTCTGAGGATGAGGCTCCGAAAGAGCCTGAAAACGAAGCGCCCGCGCCCGAAGGCAAGCCTTCGAAGAAGCCCGAAAGAAAGGAGGCGTTCCCCGATCCCGCGATCGAGGAGAAGAACGCCGCCTGCGTCGCTTCGGGCGATTTTACGGGATTCAACGACGAATACGAGGCGAAGAAGGAAGCCGCCGCGCGCGAGGAGAAGGCGAAAGCCGACCGTGATCTCCCCGCCGATCCCGACGCGCTCCTCGAAGTCCGCCACTTGAAGATGTACTTCCCGCTGAAAAAATCCATCGGCGGCAAGGTCAGCCTGTGGCTTCGCGCCGTAGACGACATCTCGTTTAAGCTCAAACCGGGCGAAACGCTCGGTATCGTCGGCGAATCGGGCTGCGGCAAGACGACGATGGGGCGCGCCATTCTCAAACTGTACCGTCCCACCGGCGGGCAGATCTTCTTCGAGGGGAAGGACATCGCGAAGTACAAACCCAAAGAGATGCGTCCGCTCCGCACGAAGATGCAGATCATCTTTCAGGATCCCTATTCCTCCCTTCCTCCCCGCAGTACCGTGGGCGGGATCCTCTCCGAGCCCGTGAAAGTGCACAAGACGGTCCCCAAGTCCGAGATCAAGAAGTACGTCTTGCAGGTCATGGACCAATGCGGGCTCCGTGATTACTACTACGAGCGCTATCCGCATGAATTTTCGGGCGGCCAGCGCCAGAGGATCTGTATCGCGCGCGCCCTCTCCGTCAAGCCCCGTTTGGTCGTCTGCGACGAACCCGTGTCCGCGCTCGACGTCTCCATCCAAGCCCAGATCATCAACCTTCTCCGCCGTCTTCAACAGGAGATGGGGCTCACCTATATGTTCATTTCGCACGATCTCTCCGTCGTCAAACACATTTCCGACAGGATCGGCGTCATGTATCTCGGAACGATGATGGAGTTCGGCGATAAGAAGAGCATTTTCGCCCATCCCATGCACCCCTACACGCAGGCGCTGTTCTCCGCCGTTCCCAATCCCAATCCCGACGTCAAGATGGACCGTATCGTCCTCAAAGGCGATATTCCTTCGCCCGCCCGTCCGCCGATGGGTTGTAAGTTCCACACCCGCTGTCCGTACGCAAAGGAGATCTGCAAGCACGTCGCTCCCGTCTACAAGGAATACGAGGAGGGGCACTTCGTCGCTTGCCATCTGTATCCGCAGGAGGAAGAATGAAAAACGGGGGAAAAGACGGGCAGAACGAGGATAAGGACCGGCAAGAGAATAAGGAAAAGAAGGAAAAGAAGCAGAAGATCGTCTATATCGACGACGGTTCCACCGTCGCGGACATGAGCGGGACGTTCAAGAAGAAGCGTCCGCCGCGGCAGAAGTCCACTGCCAAGGAAAAGATGCGCACCTACTTTTCTGTGGTCAAGAAGATGATCTTGCCCATGCTATGCACCTTGCTCGCTTTTACGCTCGTCTACTTCCTGTTCGTCGCCATTGTCGGGCATTTTTAACTTGACGAGATACGAAAAGCTCTGCCGAAATCGTGACGGCAGAGTTTTTTTGCTACAAGATATAGAAATTTTCGGAAAATTGTTTCCAAGTCATTGTGTTTTGGAAGAAAAAATGTTATAATGACTGTGTACGGCTCCATTTGGGAGGGGTTCAAAAATGTTGAAGATCGTGGTTGACGCGATGGGGGGCGACAACGCCCCGCAGGAGATCGTGAAGGGCGCCATCGAAGCGCTCTCCGCACGCAAGGAGTTTTCCGTCGTGTTTACGGGCGACGAGAATCTCGTTGCACACGAACTCGTGAAATATAAGTACGACGCGACCCGCGTAGACATCGTCCACTGCACGGAAGTCATCACCAACGACGACATCCCCACCCGCGCGGTGCGCACCAAGCGGGACAGTTCGCTCGTCGTCGGGCTGAAAATGCTGAAAGAGGACGCCTCGGTGGGCGGATTCGTCTCCGCAGGCTCCACGGGCGCCGTGCTGACGGGCGGGATCATGCACATCGGGCGGATCAAGGGCGTGCTTCGCCCCGCGCTCTGCCCCGGCGTGCCCAACGTGCGCGGGGGAAGGACCCTTCTTTGCGACTGCGGCGCCAACGCCGAATGTAAGCCCGCCTATCTCGCGCAATTCGGCATCATGGCTTCCGCCTATGCCACCGCCGCGTTCGGCATCGAAAATCCCCGCGTCGGGCTCCTCACCAACGGGACCGAAGAGCACAAGGGGGACCCGCTCCACCAAGAAGCGTTTGAACTTCTCCGTGAGACGCCGCTCAATTTCGTCGGCAACATCGAGGGGAGAGACATCATGTACGGCGATATCGACGTCGCCGTATCGGACGGATTTTCGGGCAATGTCGCCCTGAAATCGCTGGAAGGGTGCGGGAAGACCGTTTCCGCCGTCCTCAAAGACGAATTCAGCCGCTCGGTGGGGGACAAGATCGCCTATCTCTTTGCGCGCAAACAGCTCAGCCATCTCCGCGCCATGCTCGATTATGCGCGTCTCGGCGGGTCCGTCTTCCTCGGGCTCAAGAAAGTGGTCGTCAAGTGCCACGGCGCTTCCAAGGCGAAGAGCGTGAGCGCGGCGGTCCTGCAAGCGGCGGACGCATACAACGGCGATCTGGTCGGAAGGATCGAGAACCTCTTGCAGAGCACGGGATTTTCCGCGGCGGCGGAGACGGGAGAGACGGGTGACTGACAAGATCGACTTCGGCGCGCTGGAAGAGATCCTCGGGCATCGGTTTTCCGATCGGAGTTTGCTCTTGACGGCGTTCACGCACTCCTCGTACGCCGCCCACTACGGGACGGAGAGCAACGAGCGGCTGGAATTTCTCGGCGACGCCGTACTCGAGCTCATCGTAACCGAGATGCTCATCTGTACCTCTTCGGGCGACGAGGGGAAGCTGACGGAACTGAGAAAGCAATACGTTTCGCGGTCCGCGCTCGAAAAGGCGGAGGCGCGCGCCCGCTTGATGCCCCACCTGCTCTATGAGGGAAGCGGGGAGAACATCGGCGGGAAGACGGCTTCCAACCTCTTCGAAGCGGCGATCGGCGCGCTCTATCTCGACGGCGGGATGCCCTGCGCGAAACGGTTTTTGAAAAAATATCTTTCGGTGATCGCGACCGAAAATTATAAAACTCTCCTGCAAGAATTCGTGCAGGAACGGCAACGGGAAATGCCGGAGTACCATGTCCGAGGGGAAGCGGGACATTTTGAGTGTACCGTGTCCGCAATGGGTATGGAGGCTACGGGCATGGGTGGCAGTAAAAAGGCGGCGGAAACAGCCGCCGCGAGAGAGCTCTATGAGAAATTAAGGAAGGACGGAACAGCGTGAATTTCAAAGAAGTAAGACTTTTCGGTTTCAAATCGTTTGCGGACAAGACCTCGATCAAATTCGACGACGGCGTGACCTGCATTGTCGGCCCCAACGGGTGCGGAAAATCCAACGTCGCGGACGCCGTGCGCTGGGTGCTCGGCGAGCAGTCGGCGAAGAACCTGCGCGGCTCCAATATGCAGGACGTCATTTTCGGCGGCACCGAGACGCGCCGCCAACTCTCCTTCTGCGAAGTGACCCTTGTCTTCGACAACTCGCAGAAGATCTTCGATATCGATTACGACGAAGTCGAAATGACCCGCCGCCTCTACCGCTCGGGCGACAGCGAGTACCTGCTCAACCGTCAGGTCTGCCGTCTGAAAGACATCGTCACCCTCCTCCACGGCGTGGGCATCGGCAAGGAGGGATATTCCATCATCGGGCAGGGCAAGGTCGCGCAGATCATGAACTCCAAGCCCGAAGACCGCCGTTCGATCTTCGAGGAGGCTACGGGCGTCATCCGCTTCAAGTCGCAAAAGGCTGAAGTCGAGCGCAAGCTCTCGAGCGCGCGGGAAAATCTCTCCGTCTTCGTGCAGAGGATCGACGAGGCGGAAACGCAGCTCCGTCCCCTCGAGAAGCAGGCGGAGACGGCGAAGAAGTACCGCGAATTTTCGGAACAGCTGAAATACGAGGAGGTCAACGCCTACCTCATCCGCAGCGACGGTTTCGCGCAGGAGACCGAGCGCTACCAGGCGCGCATCGCAACGGCGGACGCCGAACTTTCCCGCATCGATACGCGGCTCTCCGTCGTAGACGCGGAGGAGACGGCGGGCAGGCTCCGTATCGCCGAGGAGGACGACCGTCTGCGCAGGATCAACGAACAGCTCCGCGAATTCGAAGTCAATATCGAGCGCAAGACGGGCGAGAGCAACGTCATGACCGAGAGGATCCGTTCCTGCCGCGTCCAGCTCGAGCAGGCCAACCGCGACATCGACGCCTCCGTGCGCCGCACCGAGGAGATCGACGCCTTGGTCCAAAGCGGTACGGAGACGGCGGAGGGGAGCGGCAAGCGCGCCGCCGACATCGAAGAGGAGTGCAAGGAGCTCATCCGCAAACTCTCCGAGGCGGACGCCCGCGTCATGCTCTATGAGAAGATCAGCGCCGAACAGCGGGCGAGCGAACTCTCTTCGGTGGAGAACCTTGCCGACGTACGCGCAAACGTGGGAAGTCTTTCCGCCAAGCGCGAAGCCGCGCAGGACCGCGTCGAGGAGACCCGTCAGGCGATCGAAAAGGCGGAGGCGCGGAAGACGGAATTCGGACGCCAGCTCGAGGAGTGCCGCAAGGAAAAGGCGGAGCTCGAGAGCGCGCTCGCGAAGACGTCCTCCGAGGAGCAAGACCTTCAGGCGGACATCGAGGACCTCACCCGCTCCGAAAAGCGGATCAACGAGGACATCGCGGAATGCAACACCGCGATCTCCAATCTCCAAAACAACCTCGAAATGTACATAGGGCTCAAAAACCGCTTCGACGGCTACCGCGACTCGGTGCGCCGCCTCCAGCTCGAGGCGAGGCAGAATCCCGAAGTCGGGAAGCGCGTCAAGGGCGCCATTGCCGACCTCGTCACGACCGAAAAGAAGTATGAGACCGCGATCGAAACGGCGTTCGGCGGTGCGATGCAGAATCTCGTCACCGCCACGCAGGACGACGCCCGCTGGCTCATCGAATATCTCAAACGCACGGGCGGCGGCATCGTCACATTCCTGCCCGTAGACGGGATGCGTCCCCGCCCCGATTCCCGCGAGGTGGAGCTCGCGCTCCGCGAAGAGGGCGCACTCGGGCTCGCCGATAAGCTCGTGGAATACCATCCCTACTACGCGAACGTCATCAAGAATCTTCTCGGCAACACCTTGATCTGCGACAACATCGCCAACGCGACCCGTATCTCCAAGAAGTTCCCCCGCATCTTCCGTATCGTCACCCTCGACGGCGACAACATCGCGACAAGCGGCGCCATGACGGGCGGTTCGCGCAGGAAGGACAGCGGTAATCTCCTCGCGGGCGAGCGCAACATCAAGGAATGCGAAGACAATATTTCCAAGAAGCAGACCCTTCTCGAGCGTCTCAAAAAGGCGCTCGCCGAGTGCAGTGCCGAGCTCAAAGAGGCAAAGGACCGCTACGAGCAGTTCCGCACGAGAGTACAGGAGGAGACGGCGAACTATGCCGCCGTCTGCCAAAAAGAGATCGCGATCGCGGGCTTGGTAGGGTCGGCGCAGGCGGACGCGGAAGAATACACCGCGTTGCTCGAACGTCTTACCCGTACCGTGAGCGACCTCGAAGGCGCTGTGCTCTCTTCCGTCGAAAACGAAGACTTGCTCAACAAGATCCGCGCGGAAGCCGCCACGGAATCCCATGAGCGCGAGAAGCAGATCGAGAAGCTCAAAGAGGAGCGCGACGCCCTCTCCAACCGTCTGCACGAGCTCCGCGTCGAGAGCGCAACGGTCACCACGGGAAGATCCGCCGCGCAGGACAACATCACCCGTCTCATGGCGGAGAAGGAAGACCTGCTCCGCAGGATCGAGCAGAACCGCGCGCTCGTCCTCGACCTCGAGCGGACCGTCGTCCGCTATAAGCAGGAGGCCGAGCACATGGCGCTCACCGAAGAGGAGCGCAAGACGGTTGCGGGTCTTCGCGAGGCGTTGAAGACGGCGGAGGAGGAGAAACGCGTCCTCTCCGAACGTCAAAAACAGCTCGCCGACGAGAAGAGCACCCTGTTCTCCGACCAGACGGCGAAGAGCGAAGAGCGGCACGCGGCGGAGATCGAGATCTCCAAGGCGCAGACCACCCTCGAGAACATGAAGCTCCGTCTCGAAGAACTCTATGGGCTCGATTACGAGAGCGCGCAGTCGTTCCGCGATCCCAACTACGATTTCTCGCAGTCCAACACCAACATCAACTCCCTCCGCCATAAGATCGCCGCGCTCGGCGCCGTCAACCAAAACGCGGAGGAGGATTACAACAATCTCCTCGCCCGCTATACCGATATGCAGACGCAGAAGGAGGACCTCGACAAGGGCATCGCCGATTTGACGGGCGTCCTCAACGACCTCCGCGAGCAGATGCAGAAGAAGTTCGACGACGGGTTCAACCAAATCAACGCCAACTTCACGCAGATCTTCAAGGAACTTTTCGGCGGCGGGAGAGCGGAGATGCAACTCGACTATACCGATTGCGACGATCCCCTTGAGGCGGGCGTCGAGATCGTGGCGTGCCCGCCCGGCAAAAAACTCACGAAGATCTCCCTTCTCTCGGGCGGCGAGCAGGCGTTCACGGCGATCGCGATCCTCTTTGCGATTTTGAAGACCCATCCCATGCCCTTCTGTATTCTCGACGAGATCGAGGCGGCGCTCGACGAGGCGAATGTAGACCGCTTTGCCAAGTACCTCAAAAAGTTCTCGCGCGATACGCAGTTCATCGTCATTACGCACAGAAAGCCCACCATGACGCAGGCGGACACCCTCTTCGGTGTGACCATGGAGGAGAAGGGCGTCTCCAAGATCGTCTCGGTGAAGCTCTCCGAAGTGGAATCCCGTCTCGGCGGCGACACGGTCATCGCATAATCACGGTACGCAACGGCAGACGGGGGACTTCCCACCCCCCTACCCGTTGCGGCGGCAGGGGCGCTATCTTTCGCCATGTTGAGCTTTCTCCTACCGTCATGTCGAGCGCTCCTTTTTGTCATGTCGAGCTTTCTCCTATCCGTCATGTCAAGCTTGTCGAGACATCTCTACCTTATTTTAGATGAGATTTCTCGACTCCGCGCTTCGCGCTCCGCTCGAAATGACGTAGGAGGCGAAGCCTCGCACGGGGCGAAATGCCGTGAGATGTCGAAATAGACCCCTCACGAAAATTCTTTGCCCGCATTTTGCCTCCCGCAGGGAGCTTCTGAATAAGAAAGAATTTTGTGAATAAAGCCTTATGAGTTTTTTCGGAAAAATCAGAGACGCGCTAAAAAAGACCAAAGCCAACGTCTCCACAAAACTTCGCCAGCTCTTTCTGAAAAATAAGATCGGCGACGCCTTCTATGAGGAGCTCGAGGAGATCCTCATCTCTTCGGACGTCTCGGTGAAGACGGCGGATGAAGTCGTCGGCGCGGTCAAGGAAGAGGCGATCGAGAGCAAGCTCAAAGACGAGCAGTTCGTCACCGATCTTCTCAAAGATATTTTGGAGGACACCTTAAACGAGGCACCCATGCCCGAGATCAAGTATCCGTGCGTGATCATGCTCGTGGGCGTGAACGGCGTCGGGAAGACGACGACGGTCGGCAAAGTCGCGAGTTGGTTCCTTCAAAAGAAGAAGAGCGTGACGGTCGCGGCGGCAGATACCTTTCGGGCGGCGGCGATCGACCAGCTCTCCGTCTGGGCGGACCGCGCGAAGGTGCGGCTCGTCAAGCACGAAGAGGGGAGCGATCCCTCCGCGGTCGTCTATGACGCCGTCTCCTCGGCAAAGGCGCGGGGGACCGACGTCCTTTTGATCGATACCGCGGGGCGTCTCCATGTGAAGGAGAACCTCATGAACGAGCTCGGCAAGATGGACCGCGTCGTAAAGCGGGAGTACCCCGAGGCGCACTTCTATAAGTTTTTGGTGCTCGACGCGACCACCGGGCAGAACGCGTATTCGCAGGCGCGGCTCTTCCGCCAAGCTGTCTCTTTGGACGGCATCGTCCTCACCAAGCTGGACGGCACCGCGAAGGGCGGCTTTGTCTTCTCCCTCTGCGGCGAGCTGAAGATCCCCGTCGTCTTTGTCGGCGTCGGCGAGAAGATCGACGACCTCGAGGAGTTCGACGCGGAACAGTTCGTCGAGGGATTCTTTTAATAACGGGAAAGAGGTTTGATATGAAACAGAAACGGAAACTGACATTCGGCGAGAAATGCTGCCGCTTTTTCGGGGAATTCGGCATCGGCGCCGACTTTTGGGCGCTCGGACTGCTCGGGATCTTCGTCCTCCCCAACCTGATCTGGTGGTGCTATTCCCCCGCCAACGATCCGCTCCGCCGCAACGGGCGTGCGCTCGATCTCTACATCGCCGCCTTCGTGTTTCTCATGCTGGCGCTCGCGCTTTTATCCTTCTTCCTGCGCGGGGAGCGCAAAAAGCCGCGCTTCGACTCGGCGTGCTTTTTGTTCGGGGTCCTCGCGATCCTGCTCTACTACGCCGCGTGGATCTTCTATTTCTGCTCCTACATCAACTTTGCGGTGTTCCTCTTCTTCGCCGTGTTCCCGGGCGCCGCGGCCGTGCTCTTCATCATCTTGCGGCGGCATTGGATCGCGCTCGTCCCCGCGGGGATCTTTGCGGTTTTGAATTTCGCCTGCTACCTCATCCTCGTCCTCATCTATGTCTGAAAAAAATCGCCCTGTCAAGCGAAAATGCTTGACAGGGTATTTTTTTCTTGTTATAATGGAGACCGTCAAGCGAACTTCCTTGACGGGAGGCTGCCGTGAAGGACCTCGGTTATTTGCAAAAATACGACGCATACGGCGCCCTCCTCACCGCCGCCCAGCGGGAGATCTGCAAGCTCTATTATCTATACGACCTCACGCTTTCCGAGATCGCCGAAGAGAAGGGGATTTCGAAGCAAGCCGTATCGGACTCCCTCAAAACGAGCAGACAACTGTTCGACTTCTACGAAGACAAACTTGCCTTTGTCCGCCGTACGGAAGGGGCGAAGGCGGCGCTCGAAGGGTTTGCCCTGCGGCACCCCGAGTTTTCGGAAGAAATCGCGGCGATCGCGGACATGGTATCGCCGGAGAACGCGTGAAATCCCGTAACGGAGGAAACAATGGCGCTGTTTGAATCGCTTTCCGAGCGTCTCAACCACATCTTTTCCAAGCTGACGAAGCGCGGCAAGCTCACCGAGCTCGAGATCCGCTCGGCGATGCGCGAGGTCCGCATCGCGCTCTTGGAGGCGGACGTCAACCTCAAAGTCGCGAAGAACTTCATCGCCGAAGTCTCCGAGAAGGCGGTGGGTCAGCAGGTGCTTCAGAGCCTCAATCCCGCCCAGCAGGTCATCAAGATCGTCAACGAGGAACTCATCGCGCTGATGGGGCCGGGAAACGCCAAGCTCGAAGTCTCCCCCAAGCCGCCCACAGTCATCATGATGTGCGGTTTGCAGGGCGCGGGCAAGACGACGATGTGCGCCAAGCTCGCCGTCCAGCTCAAAAAGCAGGGCAAGCGGCCTCTGCTCGTTGCCTGCGACATCTACCGTCCCGCGGCGATCGACCAGCTCAAAGTCGTGGGCGGCAAGGCGGGTGCGGAAGTCTTCGAACGGGGGACGCAGGATCCCGTCAAGACGGCGCAGGAAGCCGTCGCCTATGCGCTCAAAATGGGGTACGACACCGTCGTTATCGATACGGCGGGGCGTCTTCACATCGACGACAGGCTGATGCAGGAGCTCGAAAATATCACCAAGGCGGTGAACGTCACCGAGATTCTTCTCACGGTAGACGCCATGACGGGGCAGGACGCCGTCAACGTCGCGGAGACCTTCAACGCACGGCTGAACGTGACAGGCGTGATCCTCACCAAGCTCGACGGCGATACCCGCGGCGGCGCCTGTCTCTCCATCAAAGCGGTCACGGGGAAGCCCATCAAATTCATCGGCGTGGGGGAGAAGATCGGCGATCTCGAACCCTTCTATCCCGACCGTATGGCGAGCCGTATCTTGGGCATGGGCGACGTGCTTTCGCTCATCGAGAAGGCGCAGGAGGCGGTCACCGAACAGCAGGCGAAGGAGATGGAGCGCAAAATGCGCGAAAATTCCTTCACGCTGACCGATTATCTCACGCAGTTCGAGACGTTGAAAAAGATGGGCGGCGCGGGCGCGCTCATGAGTATGCTACCCGGGATGGGCAAGCTCAAACTGAAAGAGGGGGACTTCGACGAGAAGCGGGTGGAGCGGATCCGCGCCATCATCCTCTCGATGACGCCCAAGGAGCGGGATAATCCGCAGATCATCAACGCCTCCCGCAAGCGCAGGATCGCGCTCGGCTCAGGGACGACGGTGCAGGACATCAACCAGCTTCTCAAACAGTTCGAGCAGAGCAAGCTCCTCATGAAGCAAATGAAGAGCGGCAAGCGCAGGCTGTTTTGAAGAAAAGCAGTTTGAAAGGGGGCGGAAGCCCCGACCGATATCGAAAAACAAAATCCGGAGGATATAACCATGGTAAAAATGAGATTGGTGAGAATGGGTGACAAGAAGTCCCCCGTCTACCGCATCGTCGTCGTTGACGCGCGCAAAGCCGCAACGGGCGAGTACATCGAAAAGATCGGTTACTACGATCCCAAATCGACGCCCGTCACGCTCGAGATCGATGTGGAAAAGGCGAAGGATTGGCTCGCAAAGGGCGTCCAGCCGACCGAGACGGTGAAGAGCCTGCTCGTCAAAGCGGGCGCGCTCGAGAAGAGCGAAAAGCTCTCTCCCGCCAAGACCAAGGGCAAGAAAAAGAAGAAGTAAGGGAAAACGGCATATCCATGTCCGAAGGGCATGGTTTCCTCTCATTGGGAAGAATCGGGTTTCGGAGGAAATTTTATGTTGGAACTGATCAAGTATATCGTCGAACAGTTCGCCGAGGAGAAGGACAAGATCTCCTACGAGGTGGAAGAGACCGAAGAGGAGATCAACGTGACCGTACTTCTCGCGGACGCCGATATGGGGAAGGTCATCGGCAAACAGGGCAAGATCGCAAAGGCCCTGCGGACGCTCGTCCGCGCCGCCACTCCCCGCGATTCCAAGAAGTACAACGTCGAGATCAAAGAGCGCGAAGACTGAGCTTCGCAGACGGACATGAAATTCGAGAACGTACTTCTCATGGTCGCCTACGGCATTATGCTGACGGGCATCGTTCTGCTCGTGGTCCATTTCACGACGGCGAGCATTTCGGACGTATGGGGCGGCTCGCTGGTCATGATCGGCGGGATCGTCAGTTTGATCGCGCTGATCGTCCGCCACAACCGAAAAAAACGGGCGGAAAAGGACGCGGCGCGGGAAGAACGCCACCGCAAAAAGCATATGAAACGGTGAACGGAGCGGGGATCCCCCGCTCTTTTCTTCATGGGGCGGGCATACGTTCCGCCCGTGCGTCTTTTCGGGGTCCCTTTTGGGATGTTCTTTGCAGGAAGAAGACCGTTCAAAAAGTTTCCCGAAAGACTTGCAAATTTTTCCAAAATATTCTATAATTTTCTCATGAGGGGCGGAAGGAAAACAAGGCTTAGGGCGAGGATCAATCTTCGCCCGCTGCTATTTTGCGCGCTCGGGATCATCTTCGGGGTGTATCTCTATGCCCGTTTGCGGCTGTTCGGAGGGGTGAGACCTTCGGACTTTTGCTTTTTCGCCCTGATCCTCGCGCTCGCCCTCGTGCCCATCGGGTTGAAGCGTTCGGCGGCGGTCCTTATCGCCTTTCTCCTCTTCGCAGGCGCGGGCGCGGCGCTTTTGCACCTCTATACGGAGCGCTTCCTCGACGCAAAAGAGGGCGGCGAATACGAGATCGTCGGAACGGTCTCCTCCTTCACGGTGATGAACGGGTATTCCGACGTCGTGCTGACGGGCGTTACTCTCGACGGCAGAAAGGTGGGCGGAAAGCTCGAGGCGGTCGTCTCCACGGAGGAAGTCCGCGCGGGCGACATTCTCTCCTTTCCCGCCTCTGTGACCAAAAACGAGCTACCCATGTCCGAGGGTGACTACTCGGTTTACCTCTTTTGCCACGACATCCGCTATCACGCCTACGACAAGGCGCTCCCCGAAAAGACGGGGAGATCCTCCAACGGGCTGCTTCTTCTCGGCGGGATCTTGTACGACACGCTCGACGCCCATTTGGAGAAAGAGGAGGCGTCCGTTGCGTACTCTCTTCTCACGGGCAACTCGCACGGCATGGACAGGGGACTGATGGAGGAGGTGAGAAGGGGCGGCGTCGCGCACATTTTCGCCGTTTCGGGCTTACATATCGGCATTCTTTACGGCGGCGTGTATTTTCTCTGCGGAAGGTTGCGGCGGAAGGCGTTTCTTCCCGCGCTCGCCTGCGCCTTCTTCTATACGGTATTCTGCAACTTTACCGTCTCCTCGGTCCGCGCGCTCATCATGTGCGCCGTGATGGGGATCCGCCGTGCGACGGGCAGAAAGTACGATTTTCTCTCCTCACTGTCCCTTTCCGCCGTCATCGTCCTCCTCTTGTTCCCCGCAGACTTCCTTTCGGCGGGATTCCGTCTCTCTTTCGGCGCCTGCGCGGGGCTCGCCCTCTTTTCGGGGACCCTTACCCGCCTCATGAAGCGGTTGAAGTTCCCCCGTTTTTTGGCGGGGTACCTCTCTGCGAGCCTCTCGGTACAGCTCTTTACGTTTCCCGTTTTACTGACGGAATTCGGCTATTTCTCGGTGTGGGGATTTCTTCTCAACTTCTTTCTCATTCCGCTTCTGCCCGTCATCTTCTCCGCGGTTTTGATCTTTTCGCTCCTCTCGCTCGTCATCCCGCCCGCCGCGGGCTTCTTCCTCGCCATTCCGAAAGGGTTGCTTTCCCTCTTTCTCTTGCTCTTCTCGTACGGCGACTTTTCGCTCGTTCTTGCGGGCTTCTCTTTGGGCATGGGTGGGCTCGTTTGGCTCGTCGCTTGCGTCGTCCTCTCCGAACGCGTGCGAATGGGCAGGGTGCTGAGAGGCGCGGCCGCCGTAGGAATGGCGCTCCTTTTCGCCCTCTCGCTCGTGCTCGAAAACGCCGTTTTTTCGGGCGGACGGATCTTTGTCTATTCGGGGGACGACGGCAGTTGCGCGCTCGTCAGGACCAAGAATGAAGCCGTCCTCATCCTCGGCGAAGTCTCGCTCGGGGAAGCCGAAGACTTTCTTTTGCGCCGTTACAGCGGCACGCTCGACGCCGTGCTCGTCCTTTCCGAAGACGAACAGCGGGCGATCAACGTAGCCGCGGCGCTGAGCTCCGGTCTCGTCTGCGCGAAGGACGAGATCCCGACGGGTCTCCGCGAAACGCCCCTCTTCTTCGGGGACGAGATCTCGGTGGGGGAGCTCTATTTCCGCTATGAGAGCCGCGATAAGCTCGTTCTCGCCGCATTCGGGGCGGTGATCGAGGTGGATTTTACGGGAAGAGAGTCGCTCGGCGCCGATTTATTTCTCGGCAGAGGGATGGGAGGGTTGCAATTTACGGTAAACCGTGGTATAATCAAATTGCTATGAAATTCGTACAACTCGCCGCCGATCTCCGCGAGGAGGGCTTGAAACAATTCTATCTGATCGAGGGGGAAGAGGCGTATTTCCGCGATCATGCCGTGAGCGCCGTCGAAAAGGCGTGCGGGCTCGCCAATCCCTCGCTCAACCACGTCCGCTACGAGGGCGAGACGCTGAAAAAGGGGCTCTCTTCCCTCATGACCGAGCTCTACACCCTTCCCTTTCTCGACGAAAAGCGGATCGTACGCGTCACGGAATTTTATCCCACGGAGAAGGAATGGGAGACGTTGAGACCATTTGCGGAGGCACCATGTCCGACAACGGTCCTCATGATCGTCAACACGGGCGCAAAAAAATCCGAACTCAGAAGGAAGAAGGGCGTCACCTTTGTGGACTGCGCGAAGGAGACCGAGGAGACCCTTTCGCGCTGGCTCTTCGGTATGGCGCGGCGGGCAGACCTCTCGCTCGACGGGGACGCCGCGAGCCTCTTTGTCCGCTATTGCGATCTCGACGCCGCCCGCATGAGCATCGAGATCAAAAAGCTCCGCCTTCTGCTCGGCGAAGGGGGGAGGATCACGCGGGAGACGGTCGAGGAGCACATCGCAAAAGACGTCGAATACAAGATCTATGAGCTGACCCAAGCCGCGTCGCGCGGGGACCGCTCCGTCTTCTCCGTGATCGCGCACGACTTGATGGAAAAGGGGATGGACGAGAGCGCGCTCCTTTCCTCCCTCGTTTCCCATTACCGCAACCTTGCCGACATCGCGGGGATGCGCGGAACGGAGGCAGAGGTCGCGGCGGCGCTCGGGGTCAAACCGTATGCCGTCCGAAAACTGCGGGAGACCGCTTCCCGTCTCGGTGCGGATCGCGCACGCGCCATGTACCTCGAACTCTACGGCCTCGCGGCGGGAATGCGGAGCGGAAAATACACCAAGTCGGGCGCGCTTTCCTGCGCGACGGCAAAAATATTTTTCGCATAATACGAATTTTACGGAAAACGCTTTGCAATTTCCCGAAAAATCGCTATAATAGGAATACGCACCCCCCGCGCGGAGGGCGGCGGAAGGAGAAATTTCATGCGCACGCCGGCAGAGGTTTGGGCGGCGATCAAGAACGTCTTTACGGGCGAGATCGATTGGATGATCATTCCCGAGGTGATCTTCATTGCCGTCATCATCTATTTCGTCTTTAAGACGCTGTGGGAGAACAACGCCAAACGGTTGGTCCCCATATATATTACCATGATCCTTCTCGTGGGCGGCGTAACCGTCTTTTCCCCGCGGTTCGGGAGCCACAGCTTTTTCCTGTTCCTCATGCTGTTCTCCCTCTTTTTCCTCGTCCTCTTTACGGTGGAGATCAAGCGGAGCATTTGGAACGCGGGCAAGCGGATGCCCATGACCGCGAGCTCGGCGGCGACGGCGAAGATGACGGCGGTCGCGGCGCGGGCGGACGAATACTGCTCGGGCATCATGAAGGCGGTGCAGAGCCTCTCCAAGAACAACACGGGGGCACTCATCGTCCTCTCCAACGGCAACCTGCCCAAGGAGATCCTCGAGAGCGGCGTCATGCTCGACGCGCACATCTCCAACCAGCTGATCGAGGGCATCTTCATCCCCAAAGCTCCTTTGCACGACGGCGCGATGATTATCTATGGCGACAAGATCCAGGCGGCGGGCTGTTTCCTCCCCTTGACCCAGCGGGATTTCCCCAAGGAATACGGGACGCGCCACCGCGCAGGCATCGGCGTGACCGAAGTCGCCGACGTCTCGACGATCATCGTCTCCGAAGAGACGGGGATCGTCTCCATCGTCAAACACGGCGAGATCACGCGGTACGTCGATTCGGAGAATCTGAAACGCTTTTTGAAGGAATACTATTGGAAAGAATTTAACGCGGAGGGCAAAAGACTATGAAATTCTCGGAAAAGCTCAAAAAGATCTTTACGCACCACATTCCCTTGAAACTTCTTGCCCTCGTTCTCGCCTTCGTCTGTACGGTGATCATTTGCTCTTTCCCTGCCTGATATGAGAAACTGTCTGCATACGCCGCGCTTTTTGTTGCCGCGGCGGGAATTGGAACAATGGGCCGCGCCCGACGGGTTAGGCTTTTCGCAAGGCTTGGAGCGCCCGGCGGCGGATCAACCGTCGGCGCTCCATTTGATTTTGCCCGAAAACGGCGAAAGCGGGGAGACGGACGCCCTGATCGAGCGGATGTACGCCGCCCTCGAAGACGAATGGCTCGAAAAGATCGCCCGCGGGATGATCCTCGTCGAGCGGGCGAAGGGAGACGCCGTCCGCCGCGGGATCCTTGGCTGTCTCGACCTCGAGGGCTATACCATGTCCGAGGGAGAGGTCTCGCTTGCGCGTGCGACCGCCCCCTACGACAGGGAACGGACGGCGCGCATTATGGAGCTTCGAAAGCGCGCGCCGATCGAGATCGCCTCGACCGTGATGTTCTACCGCGACAAGAAAAACAAGATCCTGCGCTCGCTCCCGCCCGAGGACATGGAGGAGCTCTACGATTTCGATCTCGGCGGCGAACGGCTCCGCGGCTATTATATCCCCGACGACGTCGCGGCGGAGGTCGCGGAGGATCTTCATTCCCGCGGCGAACCCTGTTTTCTCACCGCCGACGGGGGAGACGAACTTGCCGCGGCGAAACTGCATTGGGAGGAGGTCAAAAAGACGTTGGATCCCTCCGCGCTCCCGTCCCATCCCGCCCGTTTTGCGATGGCGGAATTCGTCAACGTGCTCGACCCTGCCCAGCCCGTCCGCGCGCTGAACCGTCTCGTCTCGGAAACGGAGGCGGACGCCCTCCTCGATTGGCTGCCGCGGCAGATCAAGTGCCGCCGAGAGGGGAAGACGGTCCGCATCCTCTCCCGCGATCCCGTCTCCGCCTGCCGTAAGACGGACGCCCTCCTCGCTTCCTTCCTCCGTCAGGACGGCGGCAGGGTGGAATATCTCGCCGATGAAGACGAGACCGTCCGCCGCGCCGCAGGGGAGGACTGTGTCGGCATCCTGCTCCCCGCGATCGAACGGGAGGACTTCTTCTCCTATTGGAAAGACGGCGCCCTTTTGCCGCATTTCTTCGCTTACGGTTCGCCCGCAGAGCGGAGATACTGCAACGAGGCGAGGGAGATCACCTATGATTAAGGTCTGCAAGTTCGGCGGCACGTCCCTTGCGGACGGCAATAATCTTCGCCGCGTGAAGGAGATCCTCGAGCGGGATCCCGCGCGCAAGTACGTCGTCGTCTCGGCGCCGGGGAAGCGGTTCAGCGCCGATCCCAAAGTCACCGATCTGCTCTACGAGACCGCACAAGACATCATCGAGGGCACCCATGTCCGAGAAGCGTACTCCAAAGTCGCCGATCGGTTCCGCAGTATCGTGCGGGAACTCGGGCTCGGGACGGACATCGACGCCCTCCTCGAAAGTACGCGGAAAGAGATGGAGCAGGCGGCGAGCCGCGACTTTTGCGCCTCGCGCGGGGAGTACCTCATGGGGCGCATTGCGGCGGATTTTTTGGGGATCCCCTACATCGAAGCGCGGGAGGTCATCCGTTTCCGCGCGGACGGCAAGTTGGACGGCGAGAAGAGTTACGCGCGTCTTCGCGCCGCATTGAAGGGAAAGCCGCGCGCCGTCATTGCGGGATTTTACGGCGAGGACGAGGGGGGCGCCGTACGGACGTTCACCCGCGGCGGGAGCGATGTGACGGGCGCAGTCGTCGCCCGTGCGGTCGGCGCCGATCTCTATGAGAATTGGACGGACGTCTCGGGCTTTCTCGCCTGCGATCCGCATATCGTACCCTCGCCCGCCAAGATCCGTTCCCTCTCCTACAAGGAACTCCGCGAGCTCTCCTATATGGGGGCGAACGTGCTCCACAGCGAGGCGATCTTCCCCGTGCGGGAGGCGGATATTCCCATTTGTATCAAGAACACCTTCCGCCCCGAAGACGAAGGCACGATGATCTTGCCGACGTCCCGATGCCGTCCCGACGGAGCGGTGACGGGGATCGCCGGGAAGAAGAACTTCACCGTCATCCTGCTCGAAAAATCGCTCATGAACGCGGAGATCGGGTTTACATACCGCGTCCTCTCGGTGCTCGCGCGGCACAAGATCTCCTTCGAGCACGTCCCCTCGGGGATTGACACCATGTCGCTCGTCATCGACGATTGCGAACTCGGCGAGGGGATGCTCGAGACGGTCAAACGGGAGATCGCGGAAGCGGTCTCGCCCGATAAGATCACCGTCTACGGCGGCATCGCGCTGCTTGCCGTAGTGGGGCACGGGATGAACAATGCGGTCGGCGTATCCGCCCGACTCTTTTCTGCCATCGCGCGGGTGGGGGTCAACGTCCGCATGATCGACCAAGGTTCTTCCGAGCTGAACATCATCGTCGGCGTAGACAGCGCCGACTACGAGCGGACGGTCCGCGCCGTCTACGAAGAATTTTTCAAAAAGCCCTGACGTCTTCCGCGTTGCGGATCAAACTTGTGTAAAACTAAAACGTTCTAAGAGCGGCGCGCCGCGGACCATGTCCGCGGCGCGCCGTTCAATTTGCGGTTCCGCATTCTATTATCCCGCAAGAGCCGCCCGCCGGAATCCTTCGGCGGGCGGCTCCGTTTCTTTGTCCCCGCCTCAGTTTTCCGCCGAGATTTTTCGGAGAAATCCTCGCACGATCGTATTGACAGAGTTAAACTATTGTGTTATAATGTTGATACTATGGTGGAAACAAATGAAAGAAAGCGGGTGCTCATTCTCACGGTGACGGCGGGCAATGCGCACAACAGCTGTGCGCGCGCGATGAAGCGCGTACTGGACGCGGTCTCCGACGCCGAGGTGCTGATCGCCGACCTGTTCGCACCCGCGGCGCCCTTGAGCGCATGGATCACCGATCGCGGCTACAACCTCGCAGTGGGGCGTCTGCTCCCGATCTACAACCTTTTTTACCGCCGCTACGAGCGTCTTCCGCCCGAAAAGCGGTACGTCAACGGCACGCAGACGATTTGTCTTTCCGCGGTCCGGTCGCTACTTCAAACGATGCTCGAGTTCCGTCCCGACGTCGTCTACTGCACCCAATACAACTGCGCCGTGGCCGCGTGCGACCTCAAACTCGCCTACGGGCTTCCCTGCCGCATCGTCACGACCTGCCTCGACTATACGATCGGGCCGTTTTGGGAGTCGGCGGTCGGCGTCGATACCTTCGTCATCCCCCACGAGAGTTTTATCGGCGACGCGCTGAAAAAGGGCTTCCGCCGCGAACAGCTCCTGCCCGTGGGTCTGCCCGTCGATATCCGTACGGGCGGACTTTCCCGCGAGACGATCGACGTCCGCCAAGACCCCGATACCGTCCTTACCGTCCTCATCATGTACGGCGGGGGGAATTGGCGGGGCGTCTATCCCATTTTCCGTATGACGGTCCGCGCCCTCGCGAAGAAGAAGGCGCACCTCGTCGTCATTTGCGGAAGGGACCGCCGAAGCCACGGGCGGATCGCGAAGAAGTCCTACCCCGGGCTCGAGATCGAGACGGTGGGCTTTACGGACGACCTGCCCTCCTATCTCGCCCGCGCGGACGTCATCATCAACAAGTGCGGAGGCGCGAGCACGGCGGAGATGTTGAATGCGGCAAAGCCCCTCGTCATCTACGAAAAACTGCCCGAGCAGGAAAAGCACAATCTCCTGTTTTTGAAGCGGAACGGGGCGGCGGTCTCCTTCCGTAGCCAAAAGGACCTTACGTTCCATCTCGGAAGACTGTTGGAACTCCCCGCCCTGCGCAAAAAGATGTCCGAAAACGCCCTTCCTCTGCGGCGCAACCCGATCGCCGAAGTCGCACAGCGGATCCTCTCCGCGCCCAAGGCGGATTGGGAGCCCGTTTTACTGCAAAAGCCCGACGTCCGCCAAGCAAAGCGGACGACGAAGCGCGCTTTGAAGGCGGCGCACCGCGCGGGAAAGGACCGTTGACCGCCTCCTCTTACCGAACGACGAAACGAGGGAATAGAACAGGATAGAGCGGCGCGCCGCGGACCATGTCCGCGGCGCGCCGCTCCGTTTTCAATATTTATTGTTTCGGCATCACGTCTAAAAGGGTGTAGCGGGAGAGGAATCCGTAGACCGTTTCGTCGAGCGCGCGCCACACGGGAAGAGAGGGGCACACCGCGGCGTTGGGGCATTCCGCCTCCTTCCTGCCCGTACAATCGGTGGCGGCGAGCGAACTCTCCGTCTCTTTGAGCACTTCGGCGAGGGTGTACGCCTCGGGCGGACGGGTGAGCGCGTACCCGCCGTTCTTGCCGCGGGTGCTCTCCACGAATTTCGCCTTCACGAGCAGGCTCATGATCGCTTCGGCATACTTATAGGGGATATTCTCTTCCTCCGCGAGTTCCCGCAACGGGACGTTGGTCTCCCCATGACGCGCCAACCCCGTGAGCATCCGCAGGGCGTAGCGTCCTTTCGTCGAGACGATCATTCCTCTTCCCCGTGTACGTCGTGCTCGTGGGCGCAGAGCGCGCACTTGAAGCGGCTCTCGTCGTAGGGGATGTTGTTCTTTTTGTAGTAGTCGAGGATCGCCGCCTGCACCGCCTGCTCCGCCAAAACCGAACAGTGCAGTTTGTAGGCGGGAAGCCCGCCGAGCGCCTCCGTGACCGCCTTATTGGTGAGCGTGAGCGCTTCGTCGAGCGGCTTGCCCTTGATCATCTCGGTCGCCATCGAGCTGGAAGCGATCGCGCTCCCGCAGCCGAACGTCTCGAATTTGACGTCGGTGAGGATCCCGTCCCGCACCTTGATATACATCTTCATGATGTCGCCGCATTTCGCGTTGCCGACTTCGCCCACGCCGTCCGCGTCCTCGATGACGCCCACATTGCGCGGATTTTTGAAGTGATCCATCACCTTTTCGCTGTATAAAGACATAATTTCTCCTTCCCCGCGGCGCCCGCGGGATGTTCCGTTTCCGTTCGTTTTTTCCGTTATAAGATGTACGTTCTCTTGCCCTCTTGAAGATCCCGCCACACGGGGGACATATTGCGAAGATACCCGACGACTTCCTTCACCGAACGGATGATGTAATCGACGTCCTCCTCGGTGTTTTCCTTCCCGAGGGTGAGACGGAGCGACCCGTGCGCGACATCGTGCACCCGTCCGATCGCAAGTAAGACGTGGGAGGGATCGAGCGACCCCGAAGTGCACGCCGAGCCGGAGGAGGCGGCGATGCCCTTTTCGTCGAGCAAAAGGAGGAGGGATTCGCCCTCGATCCCCTCGAAGCAGAAGGAGGTATTTCCCGCAAGACGGCAATGACGGTCGCCGTTCAGCGCGCAGTGGGGGATCTCTTCGAGCCCCGCGATGAGACGGTCTTGCAGACGGCGTAAGAGCGCTTCCGTGGCACCCATGTCCGCGACAGACTCTTTCAAAGCGGCCGTCATGGCGGCGACGGCGGGAAGATCCTCGGTGCCCGCGCGCTTGCCGCGTTCCTGCGCGCCGCCCTCGATGAGCGGGGTAAGCGGGGCGCCCGTGCGGCAGTAAAGTACGCCCACGCCCTTCGGCCCGCCGAACTTGTGCGCGGAGAGGGCGAGATAGTCGCACCCGATCGCCTTTGCGTCCACGGGAATGTGCCCGACGGCTTGGACCGCGTCGGTATGGAAGAGCACGCCGTGCCGCTTGCACACCGCGCCGATCTCCGCGATGGGCTGAATGGTCCCGATCTCGTTGTTCGCCGCCATGACGGAGACCAGAGCGGTTTCGCCGTCGATAGCCGCCTCGAGGTCGTCCGTGCTGACGATCCCCCGCGTGCCGACGGGCAAGAGGACGATCTCAAAGCCCTCTTTTTTGAGTTTTTCCAAGGTATGCAGTACCGCGTGATGTTCGATCGCAGTGGAGATGATCTTCTTCTTTCCCTTCTTCGCTCCCGCGTGGGCGGCGGAGAGGATCGCTTGGTTGTCGCTCTCGCTTCCGCCCGAAGTGAAGTAGATCTCACGGGGCGAGACGTTCAAGATCGAAGCGATCTCCTCGCGGCAGGCGATGAGTTGTTCCTGCGCGCGCTGACCCGCGGAGTGCAGGCTCGAGGGATTTCCGTAGTAGACCGCGGCGGTTTCCGCATAGGCTTTGGCGGCCGCGGGGGAGAGCTTGGTGGTCGCCGCATGGTCGGCATAAATTTCCATGACAACGCTCCTTTTTTGAATTCCTATCTTTTTTATAGGAATTATAGCACGGCTCGGACGCGCTGTCAAGGATTTTTGCATACCTTGCGTAAAAAATAGGGGACATGGGGACACCCGTCATTCTGCCCCGACCGAAGTTTCTTTTTGCGATACTAAGGTCGGCACGAGCCGCAGGCGAAGTAGCGGACGCGAAGAATCCCGAAATACGAAGTCCGATTTCCCGCTCTCCCGCGCCTCGGGTGCAAAACTGCGTTAGAAAACGGAAAAAATAAAATCAGACCGCCGAGGATGGCACCATGTCCGCCCCCGACGGTCTTTTTTGTTAAAATGATACTTGCCGTTTATTCCGCCAAAGTGGGGATCGCAACGGTCGTCGTGCCGACGGAGGAGAGCTCCATATGTACGATCAAGGGTTCGTGGCCCGCGTCACCTTCATCATAGGACACATCCGCCGTGAGGCTTACGAGCGCGCCGTCTTCAAAGGTAACAGTGACATCTTTCCAGGAAGTATACAGCCAATCGGGCGTGGTGAGGGAGGCGCAAGTGTACTTGTCTTCGGAATAGGTGAAGTTCGCAAAATCATCTTTCAGGAGACTGAGAACGACTTCATCGTAGTTGAAGATCATGATAGACTCTTCGGCGTGAGACCCGGACTCCAAATTCCACTCCGTGCCCTTCTTTCTATATGCCGTATAATGGGGGTCGGACTTGTCGCCCGTGCGCTCAACGATGCAATATTGTCCTTCGGCCTCAAAGTTATACTCATACTTGTCGCCGTCCACTTTATTCACCTGTTGCATAATCTCGTCCTCAAAGGTGGTAGAATACGTGACTGTGTAATTGTGGGTGTCGGTCATGATCGTTTTCCACTCATCGGCAGTCACTTCGCTGTCGGACGTTTCAGGCACCTTGTCGTGGTTGTTTCCGCCCCCGCAAGCGGCAAGCCCGAGGGCGAGGGCGAGCGCACCCGTCATGGCGAGTGCAAGCATAAATTGTTTCTTCATGGAAACCTCCGAAAAAAAGTATTTTGCGGGCAAAAAATAAGGACGCTCCAATATGGAACGCCCGCAAGAAGTATCCCATATTGTTGCGACACAAGTATCTTGAACATACAAGATAAAGGATATAAATTGCCGTTGTATCTTGTATGTACTATGCACTTGTGCCGCAGTTTTTATTCTACCACAGCGGAGAGTGTTTTGCAAGCATTTTGAGGGGGATTTTACATGAAAAGCCTTCCCCTCATACGAAGTCCGAGGGTGACCGCGGGAGGGAAGGGGGCGCCGTCATTCTGCCCCGACCGAAGTTTCTTTTTGCGATACTAAGGTCGGCACGAGCCGCAGGCGAAGTAGCGAACGCGAAGAATCCCGAAGTACGAAGTCCGGCATCGACCAGCGGGATTCTTCGGTCGCTTCGCTCCCTTAGAATGACATGGGGAGCACGGCGTGTTGTCGTCCCACCCCCTTGATCCCCCTCCGTGGGAGGGGGGTAGGGGGGTGGGTATTCCCCCCTTCCGCACGAATAGGAAGGGGGAGCGCGTTCATTGTCACAAAAAAAAGACCTTGCATGGCGGCAAGGTCCTTTTCGGCAAATGTTCGGCGTTTTCCGCCGCGCCCTGTTCCAATTACTCCGAACGGAAGGGCAAGAGGGAGGCGACGCGGGCGCGCTTGATGGCGATCGCGAGCTCTCTCTGGTGCTTGGCGCAGGTGCCCGTCATACGGCGGGGTAGGATCTTTCCGCCCTCGGCGACGAACTTCCTGAGCTTTGCGGTATCCTTATAGTTGATCTCCGACTTCTCTTGGCAGAAGAGGCAGACTTTCTTGAAATTCTGCTTCTTGAATCCTTTCTTGGGACGTTCGCCTCTCTCGCCTCTTTCGGACTTTTCGCGGGGGGCGGTTTCGGAAGCGGGAGCCTCGGTTTCTTCGACGGCGGTCTCTTCCATCACTTCATTTTCTTCCATTTCCATCACTCCTTAAAATTTGTCGCCTCAGAAGGGAATATCGCCGTCGTCGTCGAACGATTCGAGGGCGGGCTTCCGCTTGGCGGGCGCATTGCTCCTCTCGGGAGCGGGGGCGGGCGCGTCGTAGAAATCGTCTCCGCCCGCATTTTTGGTGGTCAAAAACTCCACATCCTGCGCGATGACGTCTACAGCGGTGCGGCGTTGACCTTGATTGTCTTCATAGTTACGGATCTGAATGCTGCCCGAGACGGCGACCTTCGAACCCTTCTTGACGTAGCGGGCGACGGTATCGGCGAGCCCGCGCCATGCGGTGCAGTTGAAGAAATCGGTTTGGCGTTCTCCGTCCTGCGTGGTGTAGGAGCGGTTGACCGCGATCGCGAAGTGGCAGACGCTGACGCCGCCCGCCGTCTCCGTGAGCTCGGGGTCTCGCGTGAGGTTTCCGATCAAAAACACCTTATTCATTTACTTTTCCTCTACTTTCGTGATCATGCGGCGCAGCACGACGGACGAGATCCCCGCAACGCGGTCGAGCTCGGCGACAGTGTTGCCGGGCGCTCTGAACGTCATGAGGGTGAAGAAGGCTTCCGACTGATAGTTGATGGGGTACGCCGTCTTGCGGACGCCCCACTTGTCGGTCGCTTCTACGCTTCCGCCGTAGGCAGTGACGATATCGGCATACTTTTTGAGTTCCGCCTCTCTCGCCTCTTCCTCCATGTCGCTACGGAGCAGAATGAGCATCTCATACTTCTGCATAATTTTTTACCTCCCGGTCTGAATCGGCGCGCGATGACCTTCGCCTCGCGCGCAAGGCTTTCGACTTTTCGTTTCTCTATTATAAAAGAATTTCGGCGGCAAGTCAACCGATTTGCCGCCGCGGAACCGAATTTTTTTTGTTAAGGAGAAGGAATCAATTCGTTGACAAAAGCGACGAGCTCGGAGAGCCGCAGTTCGTTTAGATTATCTACCTCGTGCGTATCGCCGCCGTTGTGGAACTCATATTTTTTGGGAAGTTGCGTATACGGATTATCCGTGAGCAGTCCGTGGAAATAGAGCTTCCACAGCTCAAACGACGTGAGCGAGGAATTGATGCCCGTGATGAGCCCGTCGAGATCGAGGACGGCTTTATCGGTGTGATAAACGATCCCGTCTTCCGACTCTTCGGCGAGGAGCAGGAACCACACGCCGCGGAGATAGCGGTCGAGCTCGACGGGTCCGCTCGAGCCTTGATAGCGGTAGTGCTCTTCCGTTTCGCTTGCACCGTACGACGTTTCGGGCGTCCCCTCTTCGTAGTAGCGCTCGTAGAGAAGAACTGCTTCCTTGCCGTAGAATGTGCCGTCTCTCTCGGTGTACGTGCCCGTGTACAGTTTGCCGTTCAGAGTGAAGGTGTAGGTACAATCGACTTCCACCGTATTGCCGCTCCCGTCGGTATACGTCCACCCGCCGAAGCCGTCCTCTGTGAGCTCGTAGGTGCCGTCATACAACTTTCCGCCCCGTTCTTCGACCATGATGTCCGTGTCCGTTTCCCCGGTAGAGTAGCTGTAACGGGAGTATGTAGGCGTGGCGACAAGCTCCACTTCGGCTTCGTAGTAGTAGGGCGTCTTTTCGTTTGTGGGATCCCGCTTGACGCCGCCGCCCTCGTACATGGTATAGGTCTCGCCCGTCTTGGTGAAGTAACCGCGGATCACTTCCTTTCCGTTTGCCTTCCAATAGGTCTGGACGGTATGGCTCGTTGTATCGATCGGCTTCGGAATGTAGGTGTTGCCGCCGCCCTTAGCATGATTCAACGGTTTCCCATCGGAACCCAACCGATCGGGGTTGTAGTCTTGATCGCTGTGATGGGTTTTGTAGGTTTCGTACATCTCGGCGTAGGTTTTCCCTTTCGAGATCTCCATGTAGGAATAGACCTGATCGGCAAACACTTCGCCGATGGTGAGCTTGCTGAGCCCATCCGATAGGTTTTCGATGGTGCAATCGGCGAGGTGCGATAAGATCTTGTTGTTCATCGCCTCTTTGGAGAGCAGATCTTTGAGGGCGATCTTGTTGATCCCTTCCTGCAAATTGCCGATCGAAATATCTTGGAGCGCCGCGAGCAGGGTATCGCCCTCTCCGACTTTGAGCACGTCGCCCAATTTCAGCGAGTTGATCTTTTCCTGGTTGGAGAGATCTTCGATGCGCCACGACGAGATGGCGCCGAGGAGCCCGTCGTCGGTCCCCCCCGTGACGACCTGCCCGATGTGAAGCCGTTTGACCCGATTCTCATCCTTGAGGTCGGAGATCTTCCAATTTTGGATCGCATTGAGAAGCGCCGAGGAATCTTTGCTGAGATCGATAATGTCGCCGATCTTGAGCGATTCGAGGGTCTCTTGGTTTTCGAGATCCTTGATCTTCTTATTCTCAAGCGCTTGAAGGAGTTTGGAGCCATCCGTGTTCAAGAGTTCGTGGACATAGAGGTTGTCGATGGTTTCATGGTTTTCGAGATCTTTAAGCGACTTATTCGCAAGCGCTTGAAGCATTTTGGAATCGCTTGTATCGATAAGATCGCCGAGTTTGAGCGATTCGAGGGTCTCTTGCTTTTCGAGGTCGCCGATCGTCTTATACTCAAGCGCTTGAAGGATCTTGGAGTTGGTCGTCTCCATGATGTCGCCGATCTTGAATTCCTTCACGAAGTCGCTCTCGGAAGAGGTGAGCTCTTTGAGTTTGCGCTTGGGATAGGGCTGACCTGTGACGGGATCGGTGTTCATCGTGACGGTCTTGTCGTCCGCGCCGATCGTGTAGCGGTCGGAAGAGCCGTATGCGAGGGCGAGGAGCGTCTTATTGCTGGATCCGTCGATGCCGAGCAACGACTCGACTTCGAGATCCTGCAATATGTTCTGCGCGTCCTTTTGGAAATCGCCGAGCGTGAGGGGATACTTCGGATCCTTCGTTTCGGGGAAGACGAGATTGCCGTCTTCATCGACGTCGTAATCCTTGCCGCGGGAGCCGTAGCAGAGGGCATACATCATGCTCTCGTTTTTGATGATCTCGTCGGTGAGGTTGGTGCGTTGAAGTTGCATGAGGTCGCCGAGGGGAAGGGAATTCATCACGCTTTCCGCATTGCTTTGGAGATAGCCGAGCGTGAGGGGATAATTCTCGCCCTTCGTATCGGGATAGAAGAGGTTGCCGTCTTCGTCGATGTCGTAATCCTTGCCGCGGGAGCCGTAGCAGAGGGTGTACATCATGCCCTGCTCTTTGAGTTTCGCCTCGGTAAGTCCCGTGCGGGGAAGTTGCATGAGGTCGCCGAGGTAGAGGGAATTCATCACGCTTTCCGCGTTGCTTTGGAGATAGCCCACGCTGAGCGGATACTGCTCGCGGTGACCTTCCAAGACGACGAGATTGCCGTTCTCGATTTCGTAATCGACGCCGCGGGAGCCGTAGCAGAGGGCGTACATCATGCTCTGCTCTTTGAGCGTGTCTTCGGTGATGCCCGTGCGGGGAAGCTCCATCAGCCCCGCGAGCTCGATGTCGTTGAGAATGGAGGCGAAATCGAAGTCGTCGCTCATCACGTCGCCCAAGACGAGGGGATCTTCGCATACGATGTTCCCGCCTTCCACGGTGTAATCTTCGCCCTCTTTGCCGTAGCAGAGCGCGAGGAGGATGTAATCGGAATCCGGGCTGACCTGCATCACTTTGCCGAGTTCGACGGTTTTGAGGACGTCCTCGGTGAAATACGCCTCCATCATGTTGAAGGGAACGCCCTTCAGATCCTCGGCGCTCAACGTGATGCCGTAATCCTTGACGGCGCCGTTGACGCGATCGATGAGCTGATCGACGAGAGGGGTGTACTTTGCGATGTCGCCCAAGGTGTTCGCATTTTTCAGCGAGGCGACCTCTTTGGCAAAGTCGAGAATGGAGAGATTGACGTAATCCTCATCGATGTAATCCTTTACGTCTACGCCGAGCCAGCCGAACACGTCTTTCATCGACTTTTTGGTACCGAAGAAGACGCCGCAACCGATGAGGGCGCCGAGCGCGCAAAGGATCCCGAAGAAAAAGGCAAGGCAGACGGCGAGAATGCCGCGGAAGGTCCCGCGGGGCTGATAATGCGCGCGCGGATAGATCTTCCCCGTCTTGACGAGCTGTTTTTCGAGAAGGATCTTGTCCCGGTCGGAGACGTATTCCTCCACGTCCTGCCCGACGTCTATGCGTTTGACGGGGTCGCCCCATTCGTCCACATAGACATGGTCCTGCCGTTTGGAAGATTTTTCTTTCCCGGGAATGGGATCGCCCCACTCGTCAACGTATCTCGGATCGGGGGTCCCCCGCCCTTCTTCATAGTCATATTTACTCATGGAATACCTCGTTCGGCGCAAGCGCCCTTGGTTATCGTGCCTATTATAATACATCTCGCGGAAAAAAGCAAGCGGTTTTTTGAATTAGCTTTCATCATCTTGCGGGAGAGGGGACAAAGCGCCCCCGTCTTTTGTCTCCTGTCTCCCGTAAAAGGCGGCGGGAAGGCGGGCGGCGGCGGCAAGAAGGGTCTCTTTGCGGTTTTTCCTGCCGTCGGCGACGCATTCGTCGAAGAGCAGGGCAAGGGCGTCGGCGGTGCGTTCCTTCACGATCCCCAAGGCTTGCAGATCGGTCCCGTTTACGGCGAGTTCGCGCAGGGAAAAGGGGGCGCCCTCCGCACGCATTTCGGCGGCGATCCGCTTCCATTTGACGACGGTCGGGGCGGGGGAGGGATCGTCCTTGCAGGCGGTGTAGTCCGCCTGTTTGAGGAGCAACAGCTTTTCGAAGAGGGGACCGCAACGGACGATGTCCCGCCGCACCTTCCCGTCCCGCATTTTGAGGTCGAGATCGCGCATATGCATGGACACGAGAAAGGCCGTCTCCTCGGTGAGCGCCTTGGGGGCTTTGAGACGGGCGAGGATCTCGCGCGTGATGCGCTCCCCCTCCTCGGCATGGGCATGATAGCGCCCGTCGCGGAGCATACAGAAGGGCTTGCCGACGTCGTGGAACAGGGCGGCGAAGCGGATCTCGGAGGGGGCGTACAAAACACAGCGCAGGGAATGCTCCAAAACGTCGTGGTCGTGGAAGTCGCTGCGCTGTTTCATACCCTCCCCGAGGGCGAGTTCGGGAAGCAGACGCTCCATGAGTTTTGTCTCGCGCAGAATGCATAGACCGCGGTAGGGTGCGGACATGGTACCCTCCTTTTTGTCCGCATAGAGGATCAGACGGAGCTCGGCGAAGAGCCGTTCGGCGGCGATGTCGTCTAAGAGCGCACGGTTGAGCCGCGCTCCTTCGAGGGCGGCTTCGTCGGGCGAAAATCCCGTCTCGGCGGCGATACGGGCGAGCCGCATGAGCCTGAGCCCGTCCTCCCCGAAGACCCGTTCTGCCTCCCGCACCGTGCGGAGGACTTTGCGCCCGATGTCCCCGACGCCCCCGAGCGGATCGACGTATTGCCGCGCGCGGATGTCGTAGTAGACGGCGTTGGCGCAGAAGTCCCGCCGCTTTGCGTCGAGCGAGATGTCCTCCGTAAATTCGATGGAAGAGGGGACGTGCTCGCCGCGGACATAGGTATCCGAGCGGAAGCGGGAAAATTCATATCCACAGCCGCAGGGATCTTGCAGTTTCACCGTGCCCGTGTTGCGGTAGACGGCGTTTACCGTAAACCCGCAGCGTTCGGCGGCGGCGAGAAATTCCTCTTCGCTCATCGGCGAGGAGAGGTCCCAATCGGTGTGCGCGCCGAGCGTCCGCCCGGCGAGGAAATCGCGGACGCTCCCCCCCACGACGTAGAGGGGTTTGGGGCAAACATCCGCAAGCGCGGTCAAATTTTCGGGTAGTTGGTCGTACATGGCTCGTCCAAAGCGTATTTTTCGGTTCAAGTATAGCAGATTCCGAAAAAAATTGCAATTCCCGGATTGCAATTCGCGGAAAGATATTGTATAATAGTGCAGAGTAATTTTTACGGCGGGACAGCGTGATCTATTTTGTGATAAATCCCCGCGTAAAGGAACGCGGCAAGGTGCTCGGCGTCATCGCGCGCAAAATGCACGAGGCGGGCGAGGAATTCGAATTCATGATGGGCGAATCCAAGGAGGAGACGCAGCGGATCGTCTCCAAGCTCACTTCGGGCGAGGGGGAGACGACCGTCGTCGCCGTGGGCGGAGACGGCACTGTGAACGACGTACTTTCGGGCATGGTAGCCCCCGAACGCGTCATCTTTGGGATCGTACCCGTCGGAACGGGCAACGATTTCTGCGCCGCCGCGAAGATCCCCGAGGACCCGGAAAAGGCGATGGACATCATTCTCGGCTCCCGTCCGAAGGCAACCGATTATATCGAGTGCGCCAACGGGATGCGGAGCATGAACATCGCAGGCGTGGGGATCGACGTGGATATCCTCATGCGCTGTTACCGCATGAAGCGGGGCGGCGCGAAGGGAAAATACTTTCGCGGACTGCTCGCGTCCCTCTTGAAATACCGCGGCCAAAGCGTGGAAGTGTGCGCGGACGGCAAGATCTATACGATGAACGCGCTTATCGTCGGGCTGTGCAACGGTACGCGGTTCGGCGGGGGGATCCGCTTCTGCCCGCCCGCCGTCATCGACGACGGAAAGCTCGATCTGATGCTCGTGGAGATCCCCAAGCGCCGCAAGATCCCCTTTGCCCTCCTCCGTCTCATGCGGGGCAAGATCATGGACCTTAACATCGTAAAACATATCTTATGCGAGCGCGCGCGCATCGTGCAGGTGGAGGGGAAGGCTGTCCAGCTCGACGGCGAACTCGCCGAAATGCGCGTGCTCGACGCCCATGTGGTCAGCGGCGCTCTCAGAATGTATCGAGGATGAGATGAATCTGTACAGGGACGTTCTCAACAATATTCCGACGGCGGCGATCGTCGTCGATAAAACGATGAAGGTGCGCTTTATGAACCGCGCCTTCGGGGATTACTTCCATTCGGGCGTTCTGAAAGGGACGCTCCGCGACGTCACTGCCTGCACCGAGCGGGACGGCGAGTGCGGCGCAGGCGTGCGCTGTGCCTATTGTCCCCTCAGAAACCTCTTTTTGGAAGTCGCCGCAACGGGTAAGACCGCCTTCCGCAAACTCATTCTCGGGAGCGGGGAGGAAGGGGTCGCCCTGCGCATGAAGGTCCAGCCGCTCGGGAAATTCTTGCTCGGCGTGGTGGACAACGCCTACGAGACGGAGATCGCGCGGGAAATGCACTCCGCGCAGTCCATCCAACAGCGGCTGCTCCCGCCCGCTTCGGGACGGGGCGGCACGCCCTATTCGTTTACCTATATCCCCTGCCGCGAGATCGGCGGGGACCTTCCCGACGTCTATCGGGTGGGCGACGATACGATGGGCTTTTTGGCGGACGTCTCGGGGAAGGGCGTCGCCGCGGGGATGCTCTCCGCCTTCGTCAAGGCGGGGTGGGACCGTTCGGAGCCCTCTCCCGCGCGCGCGCTCGACGGGCTCTCGGCAAAGTTTCAGGAGCTCAACCTCGACGAACGTTCCTACATCACGGCGGCGGCGGTGCGGATCGACCGCAAGGCACAAGAGATCACCTATTGTATGGCGGGGCACAACGCGCCCATTCTCCTCAAAGGGGAGGATGGCATCTCCGAGATCGAGGGAAGTTCGCCGCCCATCTCGAATTGGATCCCCGGCTACCGCTATGAAAACGGGCGGATCGGGTTCCGCCGCGGAGACATTTTGGCGCTCGTCACCGACGGCGTGACCGAGAGCAAGAGCCCCGAGGGGGAGCAGTTTTCCCTCGAGCGGGTGGAGGCGATCCTCCAACGTTCGGAGAACGCCGAACGCTTCATCGAACGGTTGAAGTCGGCGCTCAAGGATTTCTGCGGAACGTTCGAAGACGACATTACGGCGATCGCGTTTGATTTATAAGAAAATTCACGGAATTTGTTTTTAGAATGCGGCGGCGCGCTTTTCAGTGCGCCGTTTACCGAAAATTGAGGGCAACAAATTCCGTGAGGGGTTAGATGTCACATCTCAAAGCGGATTCGCCCACAAGCGCGGATGTTCTCAAAGTCAAGAAGCCGAAGGGGTTCGGCAAATTGTGTCGCGCCGCGCAGAAGCGTGGTTCTGCTCGCGCAAGAAAAAGGAAAGGATTCACGAAATTTGTTTTTAGAATGCGACGGCGCGCTTTTCAGTGCGCCGTTTTCCGAAAATGCGGGCAACAAATTCCGTGAGGGGTTAGGGGGGGTCATCTCAAAGCAAATTCGCCCACAAGCGCGGATGTTCTCAAAGTCAAGAAGCCGAAAGGGTTCGGCAAATTGGGTCGCGCCGCGCAGAAGCGTGGTTCTGCTCGCGCAAGAAAAAGGAAAGGATTCACGAAATTTGTTTTTAGAACGCGACGGCGCGCTTTTCAGTGCGTCGTTTTCCGAAAATGCGGGCAACAAATTCCGTGAGGGGTTAGTTGTCACATCTCAAAGCAAATTCGCCCACGGGCATAGAGGTTCTCAAAGTCAAGAAGCCGAAGGGGTTCGGCAAATTGGGTCGCGCCGCGCAGAAGCGTGGTTCTGCTCGCGCAAGGAAAAGTTACGGAAAATTCACGAAATTTGTTATCAGAATGCGACGGCGCGCCCATAAAAGGCGCGCCGTTTTCCGAAGAATAAGGGCAACAAATTTCGTGAGGGGTTAGGGGGGTCATCTCAAAGCAAATTCGCCCACGGGCATAGAGGTTCTCAAAAAGGCAACAAATTCCGTGAGGGGCGTTACAGTATAAAGGTCTGGCGTAAATCCAACAAAAAAACCGCTCCGATGGGAGCGGTTTTCGGTTTTTTTCGATTATTCCTCGAGGAACAGCTTGTTGTTGAGAGCGATCATGACGGCGTCGAGAATGGTGAGGATCCAGAATTCACCGAGCAGGGTGATCACAAGAGCCATGACGAGGTTGACGGTCGTATTCTTGCGAAGGAATGCGGACCATCTTACGAGAAGGTCAACGATCCAGCCGATGAGCGGGAGGATCAGAAGAACGATCTGGATAATTTTGCTTTGCTTGTGGAACCAAGTGTCGAAGTTCATTTTCCTATCTCCTTTTGATTGATACCATTATTCTACACACTTCGCGGGGAAATGTCAAGAGGCTGACAAAAGTTTTTTCTTTTTTTTCATATTTGCGGGGAAGTTCCTGAAATTATTCTATTCGGCGGGGAAGGAAGGTATTCCCGCAAAAGAACCGCCCGAAAAAGGGCGGCGGGACTACTTCGTACCTGCAAAGATGAGATGGCGGAAGAGGAGGCACCAGATGAGGTCGATCCATCCGAACGCGAGCCCGAAAAAGGTGACGAGCACCGCCACGAACAGCGTCGGAATGCTCTTCGTCGTGAAGAACGCCGACCATCTCACGAGGATCTCCACGATCCAGTTGATCCCGGGGGGAAGAAGCAGAAGGATCTGAACCAAGCGGCTCTGTCCGTTGAACCAAGTTGCCATAACGATTCTCCTTTTTGTCTATGTAAAAGAGAAACGAAAGGGAAGGGGAAGCGGCGGCATTCCGTCCGTCAATTTTTCGAAATTGAGCCCGCTCTTTCGGACATGGTACCCCTAAATTTGCTCTTGTTTGAAAATTTTTCCCGTCTCTACGTCCTTCCAAACGAGGGTATTTCCCTCGAGGACGAGGTAGGAATGCGGAGTCCCGTCCTTGGGAATGGAGACCGAACCGCAGTTGACGTAGGTATACGTCTCCCGCTCTTCGAAGGCGGGGACGTGGAAGTGTCCGCAGACGAGGACGTCGCCCTTTTTGAGACGGGCGGGGATGTTGTGCCCGTGCGTGAGGACGACCGTCCGCTCTCCCACGGGAAGGACGCAGTAGTCCGCGCCGATGGGGAATTCGAGGACGAGGGTATCCACGTCGCTGTCGCAGTTGCCCTTGACGCAGAGAAGGTCCTCCTTCATCGAGTTGAGGATGTCCGCGCAGGCGAGCGTGGAGTACTCGGGGGGAAGGGGGTTGCGCGCCCCGTGATAGAGAAGATCGCCGAGGAGGATGATCTTTTGGGCGCCCTCTACGAGGCAACGCTCGCGGAAGAGGCGGAGATAGTATGCCGAGCCGTGGATGTCCGATGCGATGATAAATTTCATAGGGTGTCAGTCTCCAAAAATTCTTTGAGTTTGCGGAGCACGCCGCCCTCTTCGGGGGAGGGAACGGTGCGCCCGATCAGCCGTATGAGGGGCGGGTATCCGCTTTCCGCGACGAACGCCGAGCCGCACTCGGAGAGCATCTCGTAGTCGTTCATGTGGTCGCCGAACGCCGCGCACTCCTCCCGTTTCAGCCCGAAGATCTTGCGGATCGCCCTCACCGCGCTACCCTTGTTCGCCTCGGGCGAGGAGACGTCGCACCAATCGAAACCCGAGAGGACGGTGCGGAGCGCGGGGATCGCGGCGGGCAGATGTTTGATACAATTCTCGGCGGCGGCGATCTCGTCGTACACGGCGATCTTACAGATGAGCTCCCGCCCGATCACGTCGTCGAGGGAGGGGACCAGCTTGCACACGGTGTACGCCTCCATCGAATACCTGTAAAACGGTTGGACGCTGTCCTCGATGTAGGCGCATTTCTCCCCGCACAGCATGGGAAAGACATGGGGCAGGGCGCGGATGGCGCCGATCGCGGAGCGCAGTTGGGCGTCGGGAATGGGGAAGAGCTGAAGGGTCTCTTCGCGGTATTTGACGAGGGCGCCGTTTTCGCAGATGAAGACGACTTTGTCCGCAACGGGTTCGAACAGCTTTCTGAGGTTGGCGTACTGCCTCCCGCTCGCGGGCGCAAAGAGCACCCCCTTTCGGTGGAGCCGTTCGATCAGCCCGAAGATCTCCTCGGGCAGTTGTTTGTCGGCGGGAAGAAGGGTCCCGTCGAGATCGGTCGCAATGAATTTGATCATGGTATCAAGTGAGAGGGGCAAACAGCATACAGAGCCGCCCGAGCGCGCGTACGAAGGCGCGCCGCCGTTTGCAGGGAGCCCCCTGCTGCCAGCAAGCAAGAAAGTCACGCTCCGCTTCGCGGGCAAGCGGCTCGCTCTCGACGAGCGCCCCGCATTCCGCCTGCAAGTACAGGCTGCGGAAGTCTAAATTACAGCTCGAGACCAAGGTGTACTTCCCGTCGGCGACGATCTCCTTCGCGTGGAGGAAGCCGGGCGTGTATTCGCGCACGTCCACGCCGCAACGGACGAGCTCGTCCGCATAGGTGCGCGTCAGAAAGAAGACCGCCTTTTTATCGGGAATGTGCGGGATCATGAGTTTGACGTCTACGCCCGCGAGCGCCGCATATTTGAGCGCGGAAAGCAGTTCGCGCGGAAGGGAGAGGTAGGGCGTAAAGAGATAGCACCGCTCGCCCGCCCCCGCAATGAGCAGGAATAGGGCGCGCGCGAAGAGACGGATCCCGCCGTCCGTACCGTCGAAGAGGGGGAGGAAGGGGACGCCGCCCCGTCCGCTCTCAATGGGCGCAAGAACGCTGTCTCGCGGGCAAAGGGCATACCATGTCCGAAGGAAGCGCTCATAAAAGGGCGTCACACCGCCTTCGATGCGCACCGCGGTATCCTTCCAATGCCCGAAGCGGATCTTTTTGCCGACGTACTCGTCCGCCAAATTCAGCCCGCCCGTGTAGGCGACGCCGTCGATGAGGAAGAGCTTGCGGTGGTCCCGCCTCGAAAAGCCCCGCCCGACCTTCGGCGGACGGAAGACGGCAGAGCGGATCCCTGCGCGGGCGAGCTCGGAGGGATAGTCCTTCGGAAGGGTCACACTGCAACCGAATCCGTCGAAGATCACCCTGACGTCCAAACCCTCCGCCGCCTTTTCCGTGAGGACGGCAAGGATGTTATCCCAAAACTCGCCGCGGGCGATGATGTACGCTTCGAGGAAGACGCGCTCCTTCGCGGCGGAAAGATCTTTGAGAAACCGCGTCTCCATTTCGCTCCCGACGGGGAAATATTCGACGCGCTCCGCGCCCGACATCACCGCGCCGCCCGCACTGCGGCTGAGGCAGGAGAGACGGGAAAGGAGGGTACCATGTCCGCGGTTGTCGCTTATTTTTGCAAGTTCTGCGTCCTCGGTGCGGAAGAATAGGCAGAGGATCGCGCCCATCCACGGGAGGAAGAGCAGTACGAGCTTGGAGATCTTCCGCTCGGCGAGATCGCGCCCCGCGGCGACGTAGAGCCCGACGGCGAGAGAAAACGCCCGTTCGAGTACGGCTACGGGCGCAAGGAGGCGGGGAAGGAGGATGGCGAGCGCGACCGTCCCGCCCGCGATGAGGGCGAAAAGAAGCGCGCACGGGAACAGCCTTCCGCGCAAGAAATAACCGAATTTCCGCATATGTAGCGGACTCTATCGCAACAGATCGATGACGTTGATCTCATCGACGTCCCGGTCGGGGCGTTCGAAGTAGGTGGCGAGCAGAGTCTCGATTTTTTCGGGACGGTGGGTCACGGCGTGGAAGGGAGCGGGGTCGATCGCCTTATTCGCCATGAGGTTGATCGCCGTCGTGAGGTATTTGACGCCCTGCGAGACGCAGTGGACGGAGAGATGTTTGCGGAAGGCGAGCTCGAGGCTGACTTCCACCTTGCCCGCGTACGCCCCGAAGTAGACGACTTTGCCGCCCCGCGCGCAGAGCGAGAAGGGGATCTCGGGGTCGTTGCCCGTCGCGGTCGTGGTATAGACGGCGCCCGCTGCAAGTCTTCCTCCCGTGACGCTTGCGACCGTGGAGACAAGTTTTCCGTCGGCGGGGACGGTATAGTAGACGCCGCACGTCCGCGCAAAGGCGAGGCGGCTCTCGTTCGCGTCCACGAGAATGGGCGCGGCTTGCTGGTAGATGAGGAGCTGGCAAATGAGAATGCCCATGAGATCGGCGCCGACCACGGCGATATGCTGCCCTTTTTGGGCGCCGAGACGGTCGCAGATCTCTTTCGCCGCGGCGACATGGTGCAAAAGCAGTCCGCGCTCGTCGCTCACGGAGACGGGCAGGGGCGTAAAATCGTCGGGAGAGACGAGGACGAAATCGGAGAGGAACCCGTCCGCCGTCTGCCCGAGCGCATAGAAGTCGTCGAGGGCGAAATCCCGCTTCTCGGTGGTATCTTCGGGTACGGGACGGAAGGCGTGAAGGAGGACGCGCGTCCCCTTCGGATAGAGGGGATTGCTCCCCTCGGTGACGAACCCGACTGCGTGCCGCCCGGGGATGATGGGATATTTGGTACGGAAGGCGCCGTGGTAGAGCGCGGCGTCGAGATAGCCGAGAAGGACCTTCGCCACACGGACGCGGATCTTTCCGTCCCCCGCCTCGGGGAGAGGGGCTTCCGTTTTCTGTAATTTTTTCGCCGCGGTGAGCTTCCAGACGTTCATTCCATCCTCCTTACCGGCATTTTGCTGATTCTCATTGTTATTATACCGTAATCCGCCGCAATTTGCAAGCGTTTCCGCGCGATTTTGCCCGATCCGCCTCTCTCCGAAAAAAAACGCGCTCCTTGCGGGATTTTTTATTTCTCCCCCAAAATCAGTTGACGAACGAAAAAAAAACGGATATAATGATACGCGTATCCCAACGATAACAACGATAACAAGAGCGAGGTGAACGAATATGAAAGCGGACATTCATCCCAAATACCATGAAGTGACGGTCGTCTGCGCTTGCGGCGAGACCTTTAAGACGGGTACGACGAAGGACGTCGAATTCCTCAAAGTGGATATTTGCAGCAAGTGCCACCCCTTCTTTACGGGCAGACAGAAGCTCGTCGATACGGGCGGACGCGTCGATAAGTTCAAGAAAAGATACGGTATCTGACAAAGCGCAGCCTCGGTTAAGGGGGCTGTTTTGTTTCTGCGAGGAATATTGTGAAGAAGAAAACCAATCGCACCTATATCGGCGGGCAGGCGGTGATCCAAGGCGTCATGATGCGCGGCAAACGCTCGATGGCGACGGTCGTCCGCGACGACCACGGAGAGCTTCAGACGGAGGCGCTCCGTATCACGCCGCCCGAAAAGAGAAAGCGGTGGACCAAACTCCCGCTGGTCCGCGGCGTCATCAACTTCGGCGTCTCCCTCATCGGCGGCATGAAGGCGCTCATGCGCAGTGCGGACGCGGCGATCTCCGAGGACGAGGAGGGCAAGAGCAAGCTCTCCAAGTGGATGGAGGAGAAGTGGAAGATCAGCGCGGGCAGTATCGTCACGACGGTGGCGCTCGTCATCGGCGTCGCGCTCGCGGTCGTGCTCTTCGTCTACCTGCCCCTTCTCTTTGCGCGCCTCATCTCGTATACCGCGCCCGAGACCTTCGCACGGTACCACAGGCTGTGGTATTATCTCGTGGAGGGGGCGTTCCGTCTCGCGATCTTCATTCTGTACATCGCCATGACGCTGCTCATGAAGTCCCTCAGGGAGACCTACCGTTGCCACGGCGCAGAGCATAAGACCATCAACTGCTATGAGTACGGGCTCCCCCTCACGGTGGAGAACGTGCGCAAGTGCTCCCGCCTGCACGACCGTTGCGGCACGACCTTTCTCTTCATCGTGCTCGTCATCTCCATTTTGATCTTTGCGCTCGTCGGCGTCCCCCTCGATATGCTCTATGAGTACGCGCACATCTCGGGGATCTTCGAGATCCTCATCTCCATCGCCGTGCGGCTCTTGCTCCTGCCCGTGGTCGCGGGGATCTCCTATGAGTTCTTAAAGCTCCTCTCGTATACCGATACCCCCCTGCTCCTTCCCTTGAAGGCGCCCGGGTATCTTCTCCAAATGCTCACGACGCGGGAACCCACCGACGACATGATCGAATGCGCCATCCTCGCCTTCCGCAAGGTACAGGAAATGGACGCCGATCCCACCGTTCCCGTCAAACTGTTTGCGACCGAGACCAAGCTCTCCAAGCTCTCCGAAGTGATGAAAAAGGAATTTGCGGCGCGCGGGATCGACGGGTCGGACGCCGAGTGGAGCCTCTCCCCCACCCTGAACGTGCCGC